>NZ_JBMVQX010000021.1:0-63128 GCF_050522745.1 Myroides sp. C15-4
GAGGAAATTCAAGGAGGAAATTCAAGGAGGAAATTCAAGGAGGAAATTCAAGGAGGAAATTCAAGGAGGAAATTCAAGGAGGAAATTCAAAAGAGGAAATTCAAAAGAGGAAATTCAAAAGAGGGAAAAAGATAAATCCCCAATAAGAAAAGTTTTAGGAATGAAGTAAAAATAATTTAGTTCTAACTAAGATTTAAAATAATAATTTGCTAATTATTGTAATTTGTTTTTTTGAATTTATATTTAGGAAAGTCTATTTTTTAAAGTAGATAAGCCTTAAAATACACAAAAAATGAATGCACTTTTTTATCGAGGTTTGTAGGTGGTAAAAGTGCCGTCTTTGTAAAAAACAACAATTTGCTCGATGTCAGAAGAAGTAAAAAAATCAGGAATAATTTTAGTGGTTGAGGTATCATTTTTCACTTCCGTTGAAGAGGAAAGAACAGGGGAGGGTGGTGTTTCTTTTTTAGCTTCATCTGAAAAAAAATCCATGGATTTTGAGGTTTGAACTTCTTGTTTTACAACACCAGAACAGCTGCCAATTCCCTTAATTAACCACTCAATATTTAGTTCGGGAAAAGCGTCGTGAATCTTCAAAATAAAATCCAAACTCGCTTTGTTTCTTCCCGATAAAATATGGGATAAACTCGATCGTTGAACACCAATTTTGTCTGCAAAAGAAGAAGCAGATAGCTCGTATTGCGCCAATAAAAATTCCAATCTGTTTACAAAGTTCTCCATGGATACAAATGTGTATTTTTAAATTAAATGGTTTACAAATGTAATTAAAATATTGAATTAACAAATGTGCACACAATTAAAAAAACAACACTGCTGTATAGTAAAGGTTGAGGTAAATGTATTTAGTTTGTTGAAATACAGAAATTTAAATAAGAAAAAGTGAATTTGTTAAATCTTCTAGCGTTGATTGGAGTCAGAGCCACTTGTTTTGTTGACAATTGTAAAACGAAGAAAAGATTTTAATGTTTACAAATGTAAAAAATGAAATGTTTACATTTGTAATATTGTAAACAAGGCAGTAAAATGAACGAACAAGAACGAGCGAAGACCTATCAAGTACAGTCGTGCAAAGGACGATACGTTACTAACGAGAAAATAGCAGATTTTTTAAAAACCTTAAAGCATTACTTTAAGGTGGATGTGATTGGGAAATCAGTAGAAAATCGATCCATTTTTTCCGTGCAGTTTGGCCAGGGAAAAACCAAAATTTTAATGTGGTCGCAGATGCATGGAAATGAATCGACCACAACAAAAGCTGTATTAGATTTACTACATTATTTGAATGAATCAACAGAAGAAAAGGTAGCGGATTGGCAATCGAAATTTACCTTGATCCTCCTTCCTGTTTTAAATCCTGATGGTGCTTTTTACTACACAAGGGTAAATGCCAATCAGGTGGATTTGAATCGTGATTCGGTTGATTTAACCCAACCAGAAAGTAAAATTTTACGTCGGGCCTTGGAAGAATTTCAACCTGATTTTGCTTTTAATTTACACGACCAACGCAGTATTTTTGGTGTTGGTGATACGGGAAAATCCGCTGCTATTTCTTTCTTAGCGCCAGCGTATAACGAAGAGCGTTTGATCAATGATACGCGAAAAAGAGCGATTCAAGTTATTGAGGCAATGAATGAAGCGGTACAAAAAGTTGCTTTTGAACACGTAGGACGATTTGACGATTCTTTTAATATAAACTGTATTGGAGACTATGCGCAAGCAATGGGAATTCCTACTATATTAGTAGAAGCGGGACATCTTGGTAAGGATTATCAGCGCGAAAATACTAGAGAACTTGTCTTTATCAGTTTATGGCGTGCACTAGATGTCATCGCAAATCATACCTATATAAACTACACCACGAAAGGCTACTTTTCACTTCCTGAGAACACAAAAAACTTTTGTGATGTCGAATTGAGAAGTGTGAAAAATGCGTCTGGGACAAGAAATTTTATATTGAAAATTCAATATAAAGAGATATTAACGGAGGGAACTGTTAAATTTTGTCCTATTATTGTGGATATTGATGAAAAAGAAAGTAAATTTGTGCATACTTTAATAGAAAGAGAGTGTCAATTAAGATCTTTATTTGAGAAACCAAGCGATATTTTAGAACGAAACTTTGAGGATGTTGTAGCGTTATCAGTTGAAGAGGTTAATTATTTATTAAAAAAATAGATAAAATTGCTATTTTTTGAATAAATAAGATTTTTTTTTATTATTATTGTACTGAAATATAGATTTAGAATTAACATAAATAATTGATTTATGAGTAAGTTTCGTTTAGATGAAATCGACCACCAGATCTTAGATATGCTGATCGATAATACGAGAGTGCCTTTTACAGATATCGCTAAGAAGTTATTAATTTCGGCAGGTACGGTTCACGTACGTGTGAAAAAAATGGAGGATGCAGGAATTATCCAAGGTTCTTCATTAACCCTAGATTATGAAAAATTAGGTTATGCATTTATTGCATACATCGGAATATTTTTGCATAATACGTCTCAGACGAAGTTCGTTTTAGAAAGAATTAATGAAATTCCATATGTGACAGTTGCTCACGTAACTACTGGTAAATTCAATGTATTCTGTAAAATTAGAGCAAAAAATACCCGTCATGCCAAAGAAGTTATCTATATGATTGACGATATCGATGGTGTGTACAGAACAGAGTCGATGATTTCTCTAGAAGAGAGTATCAACGATAAAAAACGATTAATGCATACAATTTTTAAAGAATTGTAATCAATTTTTTTAAAAAGCAAATGAATAAAAAACTGCCTTTGTGCAGTTTTTTTTTATATTCGTTGTTTATATATTTAAAAAAAATGGATTCGTTAACTCAAATTGTCTTAGGGGGAGCAGTTGGGAACGCCTTATTAGGGAGAAAGTTAAAAAATAAAGCAGTGTTTTATGGTGCCATAGCAGGAACTATTCCAGATTTGGATGTCTTGGCTGTGTTTTTTACAGATCCTATTAGTGCGTTGGAGTTTCATCGAGGGATTACTCACTCTATCTTATTTGCCATTTTTGGCGCTTTTTTCTTTGGTTACCTGCTTTATGCTTTCGAAAAAAAACGAGGAGTAACCTATGAAGAAGGAGGTTGGCTCTTCTTTTGGGGGCTTTTTACTCATGCCTTATTGGATGTGTTCACCACTTGGGGAACCCGAGTACTCTGGCCTATGGAGTACCCGTTCGCATTTAAATCAATCTTTGTAGTCGATCCTTTCTATACACTGCCTTTTGCCTTTTTTCTGATCAAGTCCATGTGGGAGAAAACAAAGCTCGATAGGCGAATGCGCCTAAATCGATGGGGACTTTATATCAGTAGTGCTTATTTAGCATTGACCTTACTCTTGAAAGCTGTCGCTTTTTATAGCTTTACTGATGCATTAGATCAACAACATACTCCATATAAAACCATGTCAGTAAAGCCAACGGCTCTAAATACGGTGCTGTGGACTGCTATTGTGGAAACAAAAGACGCTTTTCTTATTGGGGAATACTCCTTTTTTAGCGATGAACCTATTGAGTTTCAAACGTATCCTAAGAATCACAATTTGATCGGTGGGTTGGAAAATCATGATTTGGTTCTTCGACTAGTAAAGCTTTCAGAGGGATACTATACATTTACAGAACAAAACAATGAGTTTTACTTTAATGACCTTCGATTTGGCGTATTGCGTGAACAGGGGGATAAAGTGCAATTTGCGTTTAGCTATCAGTTTTATATCGATGAACAGGGCGAATTGAGAGTAAAAGAAGTAGAAAAGGACAAGAGGGATGGTGTAAAATTATTGAAATCTATTTGGCGAAAGATTTGGGGATTCAAAGCAGATTAAGGGAAGAATAGTTATATTTGAAAAAAAAAGAAGATGAAGATTGTTGTGTCGCCTGCCAAGAGTTTGGATTATACTACAGAAGTACCTTTTACAGCTGCTACAGAGCCTTTATTTGTAAAAGAAAGTAAAGTTATCAATGCTGTATTAAAGGAAAAAACACCTGCTCAATTAATGGAGTTGATGAAAATTTCAACGAATTTAGCAGACTTGAATTGGGAAAGAAATCAAATTAGAAGTTATAAGAAAGGCAAAAAGAATGAAGCTGACTTTAAGCAGGCTGTGTTTGCTTTTAGCGGCGATGTATATGTAGGATTAGATGCTTATACCTTAGCTGAAGATAAAATGGAACGCCTGCAAAATACCCTGCGTATTTTGTCTGGGTTATACGGAATTTTACGTCCTTTTGATGAAATAGAACCTTATCGATTAGAAATGGGAACCAAAATGTCCGTTGGGGATAAAGCGAATCTATATGCCTTTTGGAAGCCTATACTCGTTGATTACTTAAATAAAGAAATGAAAGAAGGAGAATTGCTGGTTAATTTAGCGAGCAATGAATATTTTAGTGCCATCGATCAAAAGAAATTAAAAGCAACCTTGATTGTGCCTGAATTTAAGGAGTTAAGAGATAGTAAGCTTAAGACTATCAGTTTTTATGCAAAAAAAGCAAGAGGTATGATGGTGCGTTATATCCTAGATAATGATATCAAAGATATAGAAGGATTGAAAAAGTTTAATCTCGATGGGTATGCGTGGAGTGAAGGAGAGTCAACAGCAACCCAACTCGTGTTTACTAGATAATAAATAAAAGAATATAGCCAATAAAAATTATGGAAACAGTACATTATATAAGTTCAGATGTATTTACAATTGAGAAATTAAATGAGATCATCACGCAGAATAAAAAGTTGGATATCTCAGAAGAAGCACGTGCTAATATTGTCAATTGTCGTGCTTATCTGGACAATAAAATGGAAACGCATAAAGATCCAATTTATGGAATCAATACGGGATTTGGATCTTTGTGTAATGTAAAGATTAACGACAGTGATTTAACGAAATTACAGGAGAATTTAATGAAGTCTCATGCTTGTGGAGCAGGTGAAATTGTGCCAGAAGAGATCGTGAAAATTATGCTGTTGTTAAAGGTGAAGTCGTTAAGTTATGGGAATTCAGGGGTTCAGTTAGAAACCGTAGAGCGTTTAGTTGATTTCTTTAATCACGATATTCTACCTGTGGTTTATACCCAAGGGTCTTTAGGAGCATCGGGAGATTTGGCGCCTTTGGCGCACCTGACGTTGCCTTTGATTGGTGAAGGAGAGGTGATGTATGAAGGATTTAGACAGCCTGCGAGTAAAGTATTAGCGAAAATGGGATGGGAGCCTATCCAGTTGAAGTCAAAAGAAGGATTGGCGTTGTTAAATGGGACTCAATTTATGAGCGCATACGGGTGTTATGTGTTGATTAAATCGAAGAAAATGTCCTATTTAGCAGATTTAATTGGAGCAGTATCCCTAGAGGGATTTGACGGTAGAATTGAGCCATTTAATGAATTAATTCACCATGTAAGACCACACCGAGGACAAATTGAAACAGCTTCTTTTTTTAATGAAGTGTTAGAAGGATCAGAATTGATCACACGCCACAAAGAACACGTACAAGATCCTTACTCGTTTAGATGTATTCCACAAGTGCACGGGGCATCAAAAGATGCAATTGAATATGTAAGTAAAGTATTTAAAACAGAAATCAATTCTGTTACCGATAATCCCAATGTGTTCTACAAAGAAGACTTAGTAGTGTCAGGAGGAAATTTCCACGGACAACCTTTAGCCTTGGCTTTTGACTTTTTGGGTATCGCACTGGCTGAGTTAGGGAATATCTCAGAAAGACGTACGTATCAGTTGATTTCAGGATTAAGAGGATTACCTGCTTTCTTGGTGTCTAACCCTGGATTGAATTCTGGTTTTATGATTCCTCAATATACGGCAGCAAGTATTGTAAGTCAGAATAAGCACTTAGCAAATCCAACAAGTACGGATAGTATTGTTTCAAGTAATGGACAAGAAGATCACGTGAGTATGGGGGCAAATGGCGCAACGAAAACACTGCGTATTATCGATAATTTAGAGCGTATTTTAGCAATTGAATTACTAAATGCAGCTCAGGCGTTGGAATTTAGACGTCCTGCTCGATCAAGTGCTTTTATCGAATCATTTGTTAAATCATATCGCGAAGAGGTGTCTTTTGTTTCAGAAGATCGTATTTTACATTATGATATCGAGAAAACTATTGCGTTTTTGAGAAGTTTTCAAATCGATTTAGAAGAATAATCTCGTTTTTTTAAAACCGTTGATATAAAAGCTACATCTTTTTCTGAAAAAGAGATGTAGCTTTTTATTATATTGCTATCTTTGTTTCACGTAGTACAAAATAATCCATCATCCTTGATTACAAGTAATAAATTAAAAATATTGAATGATCCTATTTATGGATTTATTTCTATTCCCAATTCATTTGTATATGATTTGATAGAGCATCCTTATTTTCAAAGATTAAGGAGAATTTCTCAAATGGGCGTTTCTTATTTGGTCTATCCAGGTGCGCATCATACGCGCTTTCATCACGCTTTGGGCTGTATGCATCTTATGCAAAAAGCAGTACAAGTGCTTCGTTTTAAAAGTATAGCCATTTCTGAAGAAGAAGAAACAGCGCTATATGTAGCTATTTTATTGCACGATATTGGACATGGTCCCTTTTCACATGCCATGGAAGAGAGTATCGTGGAGGGTGTACATCACGAGGCTATTTCTCTCTATTTTATGCACCAATTGAACAAGGAGTTTGGAGGAAAACTCGATCTAGCTATTCAGATTTTTAAAGGAGAATATCATCGTCAATTTATGTTGCAATTGATTTCAAGTCAGTTGGATATGGATCGCATGGACTATTTGAAACGCGATAGTTTTTACAGCGGTGTAGCGGAAGGAGATATCAATTCAGAACGATTAATCCAAATGCTAAACGTCGTAAAGGATCGATTAGTTGTGGAAGAAAAGGGAATCTATTCGGTAGAGATGTTTTTAGTCGGACGCCGTTTGATGTACTGGCAGGCTTACCTGCACAAAACTAGTGTTTGTGCGGAACTAATTCTCGTGCGTATTTTAAAAAGAGCCAAAGAACTTGTCAGTAAAGGAAAAAAAATATGGGGAAGTAGTGCTCTTTTGTTCTTTCTTGAACATCAGGGGGTTTTTGATGATTTTGAGCAAATCGCCTTAGAACAATTTGCCTTGTTGGATGATTCTGATATTGTTAGCGCTTTAAAAGCATGGCAATTCCATGACGATTTTGTACTATCTCAATTGAGTAAGATGATAGTCAATCGCAAATTATTGCGTATTGAAATAATAGAAGATAAGAAATTAGTAAACGAAAAACTAAAGAAGCGTTTAGAAGGGGTGCAGGAGCAATATAAGTTATCTGCCGAATTAGCGAGCTATTTTGTGTTTAAAGGAAAGGTTAAGAATCAGGCCTATAGCAAAGATAAGGAGCCAATTATGATTGTGCGAAAAGATGGACAGGTTGCAGATGTTTTATCTGTTTCGGATCAATTAAATCTGAAAGCATTAACTAAACCAGTAACAAAGCATTTCGTTTGTTACCCAAAATTCGTTTTTGAAAGTTAATTTTCAATTATATTTTATATTTTTGCGGGGATGAAAATAACAGCAGAACAAATAGCGTCAGTATTAGGAGGAGAAGTTGTGGGGAATCCGCAAGAGGAGGTATCTACCTTAGCGAAGATTGAAGAAGGTGCAAAAGGTGCCATCTCGTTTTTAGCTAACCCTAAATACGTCCACTATATATATACGACCAAGGCATCGGTTGTCATTGTAAACAAAACGTTTGAACCCGAGCATGAAGTGGAGGCAACCTTAATTAAAGTTGATGATGCATATAAGGCATTTTCCAAACTCTTGGAATACTACAATCAAGTGAAATTAATGAAGTCGGGGATCGAACAACCAAGTGTGATTTCAGAAGGAGCTACGTATGGTGCTGATTTGTATCTGGGTAGCTTTTGTTATGTAGGAAAAAACACCAAAATTGGCGATAATGTGAAAATATATCCCAATACCTTTATCGGAGATAATGTGGTGATTGGCGATAATACAGTGCTGTTCGCCGGTGTTCGCGTATATTCAGAATCCGTAATTGGAGCAGGCTGTACCTTGCATGCAGGGACAATTATCGGATCAGATGGATTCGGTTTTGCACCCAATGGAGATGGAACTTACAGTAAAGTACCGCAAATTGGAAATGTAATCATTGAAGATAATGTTGAAATTGGTGCTGCAACGACCATTGATCGCGCAACCCTGGGATCGACAATTATCCGAAAAGGAGTGAAATTAGACAACCAAATCCAAATTGCACATAATGTGGAAATTGGTGAAAATACCGTTATTGCTTCGCAAACAGGAGTGGCAGGATCAACGAAAATTGGAAAAAATTGTATGATTGGTGGACAGGTTGGAATAGTTGGGCACCTAACGATTGGTGATAATGTGAAGATTCAAGCTCAATCTGGCGTAACAAAGAATTTAGAATCTAATATTGCCGTGCAAGGATCTCCTGCTATCGGACATACAGATTTCTTGAAGTCATACAGTCATTTTAGAAACCTGCCTAAAATCGTAGATGATTTAGAAGAGCTAAAAAACGAAAAATAATAACCTATCGAAATACAAAAAGATTTTATTATGGTTAAGCAAAAAACCATCCAAAGTGAAGTTACCTTAGAAGGAGTTGGACTACACACAGGGCAAAATGTTGTGATGACGTTAAAACCTGCGCCAATTAACAATGGGTTTACTTTTGTCAGAGTGGATTTAGAAGGGCATCCTGTGATAGAAGCAGATGCAAATTATGTTGTTAATACACAACGCGGTACGAATTTGGAGAAAAAAGGAGTACGTGTTCAAACAACAGAACACGTATTAGCTGCTTTTGTCGGTTGCGATTTAGATAACGTAATCGTTGAATTAAATGCTTCTGAACCACCAATTATGGACGGGTCATCCAAGTATTTTGTGGAAGCTGTTGAAAAAGCAGGTGTAGTGGAACAAGAGGCAGAAAGAGAAGAATACATCGTCAAAGAAGTAATCTCTTATGTAGATGAAGCTACAGGTAGTGAAATCATTGTAATGCCAGCAGATAGTTACCAAGTAACAGCAATGGTTGATTTCGGTACAAAAGTATTGGGAACGCAAAACGCTACTTTAAAAGACATGAGTGACTTTAAAGTGGAAATTTCTGAAGCGCGTACTTTTAGCTTTTTACACGAATTAGAAGCTTTATTAGCTAATGGTTTGATTAAAGGAGGTGACTTAAATAATGCTATTGTTTATGTGGATAAAGAAATTTCTACAGAGACAATGGGACATTTAAAAAAGGCTTTTGGGAAAGAAGAAATTAGCGTAAAACCCAATGGAGTTTTAGATAATTTGACGCTTCATTATCCCAATGAAGCAGCAAGACATAAACTATTAGACGTGATTGGTGATTTGGCATTAATCGGTACTCGTATTCGAGGAAAAGTAATCGCTAACAAACCAGGACATGCAATTAATACTGGATTTGCAAAGAAAATGTCGAAAATCATTCGCAACGAAAAACGCAACCAAGTTCCTACGTATGACTTGCATAAAGAACCGTTGATGGATATTGTGAAAATTATGGAATTTCTACCTCATAGACCTCCGTTTTTATTGGTGGATAAAATCTTAGAAATGTCTGATAATCACGTGGTAGGGTTGAAGAATGTTACCATGAATGAATCTTTCTTTGTAGGACATTTTCCAGGTGCTCCAGTAATGCCAGGGGTGTTGATTTGTGAAGCTATGGCGCAATCAGGTGGAATCCTAATCTTGAGTACTGTTCCAGACCCTGAAAACTACTTAACGTATTTTATGAAAATGGACAATGTAAAATTTAAAAATAAAGTGACACCTGGTGATACTTTAGTTTTTAAATTAGAATTAATTACGCCTATTCGTCGAGGAATATGTCATATGCAAGGCTATGCCTATGCTAATGGTAAATTAGTAGCTGAGGCTGAGCTAATGGCTCAAATATCAAAAGTTAAAAATTAAATATAAATAGTATGAATCAGCCTTTAGCCTATGTCCATCCAGGAGCAAAAATAGCTAGAAATGTCGTAATAGAACCATTTACTACGATTCATAATAATGTGGAAATTGGTGAGGGAACTTGGATCGGATCCAATGTGACGATCATGGAAGGTGCACGTATTGGAAAAAATTGTAAAATTTTCCCTGGTGCCGTAATTTCAGCTGAACCACAAGATTTAAAATTTGAAGGTGAAGTAACTACTGTTGAAATTGGAGATAATACAACCATTCGCGAGTGTGTAACCATCAACAGAGGAACAAAAGATAGATATAAAACCGTGATTGGCGAAAATTGTTTAATCCAAGCATACAGCCATATCGCACACGATTGTATCATTGGAAATAACTGTATTTTTTCTAACTCAAGTACATTGGCAGGACACGTAACTGTAGGAGACTATGTCGTGTTGGCTGGTTTAGTAGCGGTGCACCAATTCTGTACGATTGGATCACATTCTTTTGTAACAGGTGGTACTTTAGTCCGCAAAGATGTTCCTCCTTATATCAAAGCAGCAAGAGAGCCTATTTCTTATGCGGGAATCAATTCTGTTGGTTTGCGTAGAAGAGGATATGAACCAGAGAAAATTAGAGAAATTCAAGAAATTTACAGAATTTTATTTCAAAAGAACTATAATACAAGTCAAGCACTAGAAATTATAGAAACTGAAATGGAAGCGACTCCAGAACGAGATGAAATCCTAATGTTTGTACGCAATAGTTCAAGAGGAATTATGCGCGGATATTCAGGAATGTATTAATAATATAATAAAAGATTTAAAAAAAGATGGCAACAACTTCAGATATCAGAAATGGTTTGTGTATTCGTCATAATAACGATATTTACAAAATCACCGAATTTTTACACGTAAAACCAGGAAAAGGACCTGCATTTGTTAGAACAAAAATGAAGAGTTTGACAAATGGAAAAGTATTGGAAAATACATTTTCAGCAGGACACAAAATCGATACAGTGCGCGTGGAAACACACAAGTTTCAATACTTATACCCAGAAGGAGATCAATTCCATTTCATGAATATTGAATCATACGAACAAATTACCTTGTTGAAAGATATTCTAGATGCTCCAGAGCTATTGAAAGAGGGAGAAATGGTAATGGTACAAATTAATACAGATACGGATTTACCACTTGCTGTGGATATGCCAGCTTCTGTAATTTTAGAAGTAACGTATACTGAGCCTGGAGTAAAAGGAAATACAGCAACAAATGCTACTAAACCAGCTACTGTTGAAACAGGAGCTACTGTAAACGTACCATTGTTTATCAACGAAGGAGATAAAATTAAAATCGATACGGCTACAGGATCTTATATCGAACGTATCAAAGAATAGTTTTAGGGCAAGATGCGTTTTTCAAAAGTTCAAAATTTAGAAACAATAGCTGAAATTATCGGCTGTAAATACGTTGGGTCTGCGGATTTTCCCGTGTATGGTATGAATGAAATTCACGTCGTACAAGAAGGGGAGATTGTATTTGTGGATCATCCTAAATACTACGATAAAGCCTTAAATTCGAATGCATCTATCATCCTTATTAATAAAGATGTAGCTTGCCCAGAAGGAAAAGCTTTGTTGATTTCTGACGATCCATTTAGAGATTTTAATACGTTATCTACGTATTTTAATCCCTTTAAACCCGCTACTCAATTGCAAGCCAAAGACGCCGTGATTGGAGAGGGCACTGTCATTCAACCAGGAACATTCATTGGAAACAATGTGGTAATCGGTTCAAATTGTGTTATTCACCCTAATGTGGTGATCTATGACGGTACAGTGATTGGTAACAATGTGGTCATTCATGCCGGAACTATCTTAGGCGCAGATGCATTTTACTACAAGAAAAGACCAGAGGGATTTGATCCTTTAATCTCTTGTGGTCGAGTAGTCATTGAAGACAATGTAGGTATTGGTGCGGCTTGTACTATTGACCGTGGTGTGACAGGAGATACAACCATCAAAGAAGGAGCAAAAATTGACAATCAAGTGCATATTGGCCACGATACTGTTATTGGTGTACGTTGTTTAATTGCCGCACAAGTGGGAATTGCTGGTTGTGTTGTGATTGAAGATGAAGTTACCCTTTGGGGACAAGTAGGTACCACAAGTGGAATTACCATCGGTACAAAAGCAGTTGTATTAGCACAATCGGGTGTTTCTAAGAGCTTAGAAGGAGGAAAAGTCTATTTTGGTTATCCTGCAGAAGAGTCGAGAGAAAAACTAAAGCAAATGGCTAATACAAAGAGAATACCTGCCATGCTAGATGAGCTGAAAAAATTACAGAAGAGCTAGGTATAAACAGGTAAAGGAATAGATAATTAATCGTTAATTGTTAGGCTTATTTGGCGAAGATTGCAACTAAAAAGTTTTAAAGCTGATTAGAATTGTTTATTTTTGTCTAAGTAAGTTTTAAAAATAAATTAAAAACAAGATCATGAGTGTTTTAGTAAATAAAGATTCAAAAATAATCGTTCAAGGATTTACTGGAAGCGAAGGTACTTTTCATGCTTCTCAGATGATTGAATATGGAACAAATGTTGTAGGTGGTGTAACGCCAGGAAAAGGTGGAACTAGTCATTTAGATCGTCCAGTATTCAATACTGTTTCAGAAGCAGTTGAAAAAGCTGGTGCAGATACGTCAATCATTTTTGTACCGCCTGCATTTGCTGCAGATGCTATTATGGAAGCTGCAGACGCTGGTATCAAAGTAATCATCTGTATTACAGAAGGTATTCCAGTTGCAGACATGATTAAAGCTTATGACTACATTAAAACAAGAGATTGTAGATTAGTAGGGCCAAACTGTCCAGGAGTAATCACTCCAGGTGAAGCTAAAGTTGGTATTATGCCAGGTTTCGTATTCAAAAAAGGAACTGTAGGGATTGTTTCTAAATCAGGTACTTTAACTTACGAAGCTGCTGACCAAGTAGTAAAAGAAGGTTTGGGAATTACTACAGCTATCGGTATTGGTGGAGATCCAATCATTGGAACAACAACAAAAGAAGCTGTACAGTTGTTAATGGCTGACCCAGAAACAGAAGCAATCATTATGATTGGTGAAATCGGTGGACAGTTAGAAGCTGATGCTGCAAGATGGATTAAAGAAAACGGAAACAAAAAACCTGTTATCGGATTCATCGCTGGAGAAACTGCACCTAAAGGAAGAACAATGGGACACGCTGGTGCTATTGTTGGTGGAGCAGATGATACAGCAGCGGCTAAGAAAAGAATCATGAGTGAGTGCGGAATTCACGTAGTTGATTCTCCTGCTGAAATCGGGAAAAAAGTAAAAGAAGTTTTAGGATAATAAAAAAGCTGTCTTTCGACAGCTTTTTTATTGGAGAGGGGAGAATAGAAATGGGAGATGGGTAAATCATCAGGATAGTTATTTCTCTTCTCCAATAAAAAAAGTCGGTCATTAATTTTAATGACCGACTTTTTTTATTGTATTCATTACACTGTAAACCGATTAACTGTAAACAAAATGGTTTTTTTGTTGGAGAGGGAAGAATAGAAATGGGAATGGGTAAATCGTCAGGATAGTCATTTATCTTCTCTCAATTTCCATCTCCCATCTCTCATTTCCATAAAAAAAAGCTGTCGAAAGACAGCTTTTTTTTATTATCTCAATTGAGCTCCAATATTGTTTTCCAACTGGTATTGAATTTTGCCCATGATCTTTTCAATTTGACTCTCAGTAAGCGTTTTCGTACTGTCTTCCATTAGAATTGAAATAGCGTATGATTTCTTGCCGTCTTCAATCTTATCTCCTTGGTAAACGTCGAATAAAGTAACGTCTTTAATGATGCTCTTATCCACTTGTTTGACCAAGTTAAAGATTTCGTCAAACGTAACTTTTTCATCCAATAGCAAAGCGTAATCTCTTTTTACTGTAGGGAATTTGTTCAAATCTGTGAACTTAATTTTACCACTTACAAGTTTTAAGATAGTGTCCCATTTGAAATCTGCATAAGCAACCTCCTGCTTGATGTCAAAATGCTTCGTTATGGCTTTTTTAAGTACACCAAAATCAACGATAGCCTCTTTGCCTACATAATAGGTGATTCCTTCTGAGAATACATCATTTTCTGTTGGTTGCGTCGTGAACTTAGCAAGACCTAAACGGTTTAGGATGCTTAGCACATACCCTTTGAATTCAAAGAAATCACTTGCTTTTTGTGTAGAGTTCCAAGAAGCTGGAGTATTGTTGCCTGTTACGAATAAAGCGAAGTGTTTGTCTTCTTCGAAGTTATTCAACATTTTGTGGTAGGTTTTTCCAAATTCAAACAAACGCAAGTCGCTGTTCTTTCTATTGATGTTATACGAGATAGACTCTAATCCACCAAATAGCAAAGATTGTCTCATAACAGATAAATCTACACTTAATGGGTTAACGATATCTACCTGGTAGCTGTTGTTGATGCTTTCTGTAAGATTGCTGTACGTTGGCGTTGTCAACGAGTTGTTCATGATCTCGTGGAATCCTTGAGCAACGAGTTGATTTGCAATGATATTCTGAACACGGTGATCTTCTGTTCTTGAGCTATTTGAAATGGTAGCATTCAATTTAGAAGAGAAGCTGATGTTGTTGTAGCCATACACGCGTAAGATTTCTTCAATCACGTCAATTTCTCTGGTTACATCTGCGCGGTAAGCAGGAACTGTGATTCCCAATCCAACATCTGACATACTGTGAACCTTGATATCTAAAGAAACGAGAATCGTTTTGATTGTTTCTTTTGAAATATCTTCACCGAGAATGCGGTTGATGTTGTTGAAATTCAAGAATACCGAATGATCTTCTACCTTTTTCGGGTATAAGTCTACAATATCAGAAGTAATTTCACCACCCGCAACACTTTGAATTAACAAAGCTGCATGTTTTAATGCATATTCTGTGATAGATGGATCAATTCCGCGTTCAAAACGGAAGGATGAGTCCGTATTTAAGCTGTGTCTTTTAGCCGTTTTTCTAACGCTAACTGGATTGAAGTACGCACTTTCTAAGAAAATAGTTGTTGTGTTTTCTGATACAGCTGATTTTAATCCGCCGAATACACCAGCAATACACATTGGTCCATTTTCATCACAGATCATTAAGTCATCTTGGTGTAAGGTACGTTCAACACCGTCCAAAGTAACAAATTTTGTTCCTTCAGCTACGGTTTTTACAATTACTTTGCTGCCTTTGATCTTTGCTGCATCAAAAGCATGTAGGGGTTGACCTAAATCGTGTAAAACGTAGTTTGTAACGTCTACAATGTTGTTTTTAGGCGTAATGCCGATTGCTTTTAAGCGATTTTGCAACCATTCAGGAGAAGCTTTAACTTCAATTCCAGAAAGGGTTACGCCGCAATAACGCGGTGCTTTTTTGTAATCTTCAACGCTTACATCCATTTTTAGCGTTCTTCTTTCCACTTTGAATTTACTTACAGCCGGTGTAATTAATTCTTTGTGTGGTGTTTCTATCGTTGGATTTTGCAATAGACCCGCACGCAAATCTCTAGCAACTCCCCAGTGGCTCATTGCATCCGAACGATTTGGTGTAAGTCCAATTTCAAAAACTTGATCTGTTGTAATATTGAAGATAGTCGCTGCTGCTGTTCCAGGAACAATAGCATCATCTAGTACTAGAATACCACTTCCGTCCGTTCCAATACCTAGCTCAACAGCAGAGCAAATCATACCGAAGCTTTCTTCGCCTCTGATTTTCCCTTTTTTAATTTGAAATGCATTTCCTTCGGCATCGTACAATTCTGTGCCAATTGTTGCAACTGGAACCTTTTGTCCAGCAGCTACGTTTGGAGCGCCACAAACAATTTGTACGGGTTCCCCTGTACCTAAATCGACTTTTGTAACATTTAATTTATCTGCATTGGGGTGTTTAGTGCAAGATAATACATGTCCTACAACAACTCCTCTTAAACCTCCTTTTAAGCTTTCGTATTGAGTAATTCCCTCAACTTCAAGACCTAAATCCGTTAAAACCTCTGAGGTTTCTTCTGGGGTGATGTCTAACTTAATGAATTGTTTTAACCAATTGTATGAAATATGCATTCGAAAATAATTTTGTTGTAGGCAAATATACGGATTGCCTGAGTTTAAGTGAAATAATTTTGTTGTTAATATTTAAAATTCCAAGTTTGTAAGATTATAAGAATTTTTTGCGAATTGACGCATCAGGAATCATGCATTGGTCTTTTTTTCCATACCATTTATAGCGATTTTTTGCGATAAAATCATAAAGTGAATCGGCTAATTTGGTTGGTAAAATAAGAAAAATGGATAGAAGGGAATACCAACCACCAAGGTATTTTGCTGTCATCAACGCTGCTTGAGATTTGATGTAATACGCTTCTCCAGGCTGGTACAAGACAATGCTGTCCGTTTGGGTTCGATCTACGCCTATTTGGTGTAGAATTTGTTGTCCAAGTTCGGAGTCTAACGAAGTAAAGCGAAATTGATCGCGATGATCCGCTGCAATGACGCGTTGAACGACATTGTCGCATAAGTTGCAAACACCGTCGAAAAGGATAATTTTCTTGTTTTTTGGGAGTTGTTCTATCATTTTTTGCGTTCTACCATTTCCAGTTGATCAATATTTACCTTTGATACAAAAAATCCATAATTGACCGTTGCTGTTTTCTTTTCTATACTGTCAATCGTTCCAACAGCGCGGCCTTCTGGCATGCGTACACGATCGCCAACTTTAAGTGGGAAATTCGTTTTGTTGCTCGCTTCTTGCTGCTTTTGGGTTTCTTTTTTCTCCTTTTTCTCCTTGCGAATTACTTCTACTTTTTTCTCCACTTCTTGTAGGAGAACCTTTTGTTCGGCTTCTTTTTTCTTTTTCTCTTGAAACGTTACTTTTTTGCGCTTGGAGTTTTCAATCTCAACAACTTTGAGGATTTCGCTAAAAAGCGTTTTCTTGCTTTTGTTGTTGAAGTACTTTTCTGATAGGTCGTCTAGCTTTTGTCCCAAGTAAACTAAACGCTGATTCGAATCGTATAATTCTTGATAGCGTTCTAATTTATCCTGTACTTTGGCATTGATTCCCTCTAATTTTTTACTCTCTTCTCTGGCTTTTGTCTCTTCTTCTTTTAGATTTTGAGAGGTGCGTTCCAGTTTGTGTCGTTCCTTTTGTAAATTGGCAATGGTCTTGTCAAAGCGCACTTTTTCTGTTTCAACCTTTTTCTTGGCTCGGTTGATCAAGCTAAAGGGAATTCCGTTTTTCTGGGCTACTTCAAAGGTGAATGAGCTACCCGCCTGACCAATATTCAACTTGTACAAGGGCTCCAGTGATTTCTCGTCAAAGAGCATGTTAGCATTGGTGGCAGAAGGCAACTGATCCGCTAAAATCTTCAGATTGGTGTAGTGTGTCGTAATGATCCCATATGCCTCTCTATCGTAAAATTCTTCTAAGAAAACCTCGGCTAGTGCACCTCCTAATTCGGGATCAGAACCTGTTCCAAATTCGTCTATTAAAAATAGGGTATTGGCATTGCATTTCTTTAGAAAGTAATTCATGTTTTTTAATCGGTAGCTGTAGGTGCTCAAGTGATTTTCAATAGATTGATTATCTCCGATATCCGTCAAAATACGGTCAAACAAAAAGGTGTGACTGCGTTCGTGTACGGGAATAAGTAATCCGGATTGTAGCATCAACTGAAGCAATCCAACGGTTTTTAAGGTGATACTCTTTCCTCCAGCATTCGGACCTGATATAACGATGATTCGGCTATCTTGCTCTAATTGAATGGTTTGTGGATGCGTAATCTTGCGTTTTTCCTTGTTGTTTAACCATAGGATTGGGTGGTAAGCCTCTCGGAAATACATTGTTTTCTCTTCGCGTATTTCAGGGAGTAAACCGTTGATTTTTAACGCATATTTTGCTTTTCCAGCTGTGATATCCAATAAAGTTAAGTACGTTGTATACTCCAATAGCAGATCTCTAAATGGGCGAATACTATTGGTTAATGCCTTTAAAATGCGCACGATTTCTTCGCGTTCTTCGTATTCTAAATTGTTTAATTCTCTTGAAAAATGCAAGGTAGCTTCAGGTTCAATATAAATAATACTTCCCGTTTTAGATTGGCCTAATACACTTCCTTTTACTTTGCGGCGGTGCATGGCAATAACCGCTAAAACACGGCGATTGTCTACAATAGTCTCTCGGATATCATCCAAATATCCCGCACTGTTGTATTGCGATAAAGCAAAGCCAAAACTCTGGTTGATCTTCCCGCGAACTAAATTGATGCTCTTGCGAATAGACAAGAGGTCTACCGAGGCATTGTCCTTGATTTCACCATACTTATCCAAGACATTTTCTATCTCTTTTAAGATGCTTTTTTCTAGTGTAAGTGCGGCATTGTCTTCTGATAGATGAGGGTAATAATCGCTAAACTTTTTAAAGTAAGCAATGAGGTTACTCGTGGTTTCTGTCAGGTTGTATATTTTTTTAAAGCTGCTGATTTCGAGAAAACTATCTTCGATCCCCAAAAATTTCAATTCGTAGTCAATAGCATCAAAATAGTGATTGGGGATAACGTTGTTATTTGTAAAAGAAGCTAAATATTCTGAGGTTTGTTTTAAGGCGTGTAAGGTCTGTTCCTTGGTTTTGAAAGGAACAATTTCCATTGCTTTATCTTTTCCGCTTTCTGTTACACAAAGGCTAGAAACGAAAGATAAAACGGTATTAAATTCTAAATCTTGTAAAGTTTTGTTGTTAATCGATGTCATGTGTTACAATGAGATTATCTAGCAAAAATACTACTTATTTATGTAAAAAAAGAAGGAACAAATAGAAAGAATGCGTTGATGTTTAAAGAGGTAGGTGGAACTAGAAATAGACTTGTTTTTTAGGGCAGCCAGTTTGTTCTTTTATTGGTGTGATTTTTTAGGTGAATTAGTCTTGGTGAAAAGAAAAGAAATAAAGGGTTTACTCAGAAAGATGTAACAGTTTTTATTCCGCTATAGGCGTAGTTTCGCATGATGCCGCTTTTGTTTTTTTAGTTGTAAAAATGGTGTTTTTTAAGACGGTATGATCAATATCAGTTCTTTTCTTTGTTAAAATTCGGTAATTTGCACTTGAATTAAAGCGAACAATACTTAACTTTAAAGAAAATAAGAATCTATGAAATATGTAACTGCTCAAGAAGCCGCAAAAGTTGTCCAATCAGGTGATCGAATATACGTCCACGCAGCAGCTGCAACGCCGAATATTTTAACTAAAGCAATTAGTGATCGCGCGAGTGAATTGCGCAATGTCGAATTTTGCCATATCCATACCGAAGGCGAAGCGCCTTATGCGGATCCCGCATTAGCAGCTAGTTTTCACGTAAATTCCTTTTTTATCGGTAAAAACGTACGCCATACCTTGGCGGCTGGAAACGGTTCTTATACTCCTGTTTTTTTAAGTGAAGTACCCCTTCTTTTTAGAAAAGGCGTGTTAAAAGTCGATGTGGTTTTGATTCAGGTTTCGCCCCCTGACGAACATGGATTCTGCTCCTTAGGTGTGTCTGTAGAAGCCTGTGTGGCTGCTATGGAACGCGCTCGTGTGGTCATTGCGCAAATTAATCCACAAATGCCGCGTACATTTGGAGATAGTGTATTGCATAGCTCAAAAATTAATTTAGCGGTGGATTGTGATTGCCCCATTTACGCATCAAAGGAGACGATAATTACGGAGAAAGAAGCTACGATAGGAAAGTTTGTAGCCAATCTAATTGAGGATGAGAGTACCTTGCAAATGGGAATTGGCTCTATTCCCAACGCTGTCTTAGCTCAATTGACTAGCCATAAGAATCTTGGTCTGCACACAGAAATGTTTTCCGATGGTGTGATAGACCTCATTAAAAGCGGAGTCATCGACTGTTCAAAAAAGAAAATAGCCAAGGGTAGGGCACTTGCAACCTTTCTCATTGGTTCGAAGAAGCTGTATGACTTTGTCGATAATAACCCTTTTATTGTATTGAAAGAGTCAAGTTATGTCAATGACACGGCAATTATTCGAAAAAATCCAAAAGTAGTAGCTATTAATTCGGCGATTGAGGTCGATTTGACGGGGCAAATTTGCGCGGATTCAATTGGACATAAGATGTATTCTGGAGTAGGAGGGCAAATGGATTTTGTACGAGGTGCCTCGCTTAGTGAAGGTGGAAAAGCTATTATCGCTTTATCGTCAACGAGTAACCAGGGACATAATCGGATTGTGCCTTTTTTACGCCAAGGTGCCGGTGTGGTAACAACACGCGCTCATGCGCAATACATCGTTACAGAGTATGGGGTAGCTGATTTATATGGAAAAACCCTCAAGCAAAGAGTTGCAGCGATGGCGGAAATTGCCCACCCTGATTTTAGAGAGGAAATTTTAAAAGCATATTTTGACAATTTAAAAGGCTAGTAGAGGCATTGGGCTATTCGCTAGTAGGCACATGATCACAATAACAAAGATGAGTAAAAAGGGGGGAATGACAATTCGCCCCTTTCTTTTAGTGCTACGTTGCAATTTTAACCTTTTATTTAAAAATAAGTTGATTTTTTGTGCAATAAAATCTAAAGAGAAGCTGTTTATAAAGGGTATAAATGGTTATATTTGACACTAAAATAAATAGAAAATCAATGCGTAGAATTAATAGGTTGGCTTGTGTAGCTGCACTAATGGGTAGTATGAGCCTTTATGCACAGCAAACAGTTGTATATACAGGACCTAATGCGACGTTTAATCAGGCAGTAGCCCTGTATAATGAACAAGAGTATTTGGCGGCCCAATTATTATTTGATAAGATTAAGAAAGAAAATACCTCCCAAAACAAAGAGATTGAAGCCGATTGTGCGTACTACATTGCCAATTGTGCTATCCGATTAGATCAGAGTGGAGCAGAAAATAAAATTGACGATTTTGTTGAGCATTATCCAACAAGCTCCAAACAAAATATCGCCTATATTGAGGCGACAGATTACTACTTTACGAGAGGACAATTTTCCAAAGCTGCACATTTTGCAACAAAGGTAAAGGATCAAGTGATTGAAACAGAGAAAGTAGCGGATCGTTTTTTCTTTGAAAAAGGATACAGTGCCTTTTACATGAAGAATAGAAAGGAAGCGAAAAAATATTTAGAAAAAGTAAGTCAAAAGGGAGAATGGGGGGAACAAGCTACCTATTATCTTGGGTATATTGCCTATGATACCGATAATTTTGACGATGCAAAAAAACTATTTGAAAAAGTAGAAACCAAAGAGAAGTACAAGGAAAAAATGGGATACTTCCAGGCGGATATGAATTTCAAAACGGGTAATTTTGAACAGGCGATTGTCGATGGTTTATCGCAAATCAACAAATCCAATCCACAAGAAAAATCAGAGTTAGCCAAGATTATTGGTGAGAGTTACTTCAACTTGAAACAGTATGATAAAGCCTTGCCTTACCTGTTGGAATACAAAGGAAAAAACGGCAAGTGGAATAATACGGATTACTACCAATTGGGGTATGCGTATTACAAATCCAAAGACTATGACAAGGCAATTGAGCAATTTAATAAAATTATCGATGGTGATAATTCTATTGCACAGAATGCTTACTATCACTTAGGAGAAAGTTATTTACATACCCATAAAAAAACACAAGCTTTAAATGCATTTAAAAATGCGTCAGAGATGCGTTTTGATGCTAGCATTCAAGAAGATGCTTACTTAAATTATGGAAAACTGAGTTATGATATTGGAAATGCTTATCAAAGTGCTCCAAAAGTAATCAGTGGATTCATTGAGAAATATCCAACATCACCTTACCGCGAGGAGATGGAAGGCTTGCTAATTGATTCTTATATTACAGCCAAAAACTTTAAAGAAGCCTTGGTATTGTTGGAGAAAAATAAAACAACAGCCAATAAAGAAGCTTATCAAAAAGTGACGTTTTATCGCGGACAAGAATTAGTTGTCGAGGGGAATTACGAACAAGCAGCAGCGATGTTTTCGAAATCGTTGCTAGAGCGTCAAGATGGCTTGTTTACAGCCCGTGCTTACTACTGGCAAGCAGAATCGAACTATGCAATGAATAAATTTACCGAAGCGATTTCTTCTTATGTAAGTTTCTTGGGTAGTCCACAAGCTAAAAATACAGCAGAGTATAAACATGTCAATTACGGTTTGGGATACACGTATTTCAAACAAAAAGACTACGCTAACGCGGCCAAGCAATTTCAAAGTTTTGTAGCTACAGCCCCAAAAGATGAAGCAAGGCGCATTGATGCTTACCTTCGTTTGGGAGACAGCCAATTTGTAGAGGGAAGCTATTGGCCAGCGATGGAGGCGTACAACAAAGTTATTGAAGCAAATAAAGCAGATGTCGAATATGCGCGTTTTCAAAAAGCATTGGCTTATGGATTTGTTGATCGCTTGCAGAAAAAAGCAGATGATTTAATTGCTTTTACTAAAGATTATCCTAAATCAGGGTTGACGGACAATGCGTTATACGAATTGGGAATGACCTATGTAGTGATGCAACAACCTCAAAAAGCAACGCCAGTTTTTGATCAATTATTAACGAATTATCCAAAGAGCACTTATGCGTCTAAAGCCTTATTGCGCCAAGGGTTGATTCACTATAATGGCAACCGTTCGGATGAAGCGTTGACCAAGTTTAAGGCTGTAGTAGCAAACTATCCTAGTAGTGCAGAGGCGATTGAAGCAGTGCAAAATGCACGTCTTATTTATGTAGACCAAGGAAAAGTAGAAGAATATGGAACGTGGGTAAAAGGCTTGTCTTTTGTTAGCGTAAGTGATTTAGAGCTTGATAAAGACAGCTATGAATCAGCAGAAAAACAATACATACAAAATAATACAACAGCAGCAATAGCAGGGTTTGAAAAGTATTTAGCGACGTATCCAAAAGGAGTAAAAGCATTGCATGCACATTTTTATTTGGGACAGTTGTACTTTGCTTCAAACAATTTCAAAAAGGCACAACCACAATATTTAGCAGTAGTGGAGGGTAGCAAGAACGAATATGTTGAGGTGAGTTTGTCGCGTTTATCGGAAATCGCATTGAAGGAAAAGAATACAGATCAAGCTTTATTGATGTTGAGTCGATTAGAAACAGAGGCTACTCAAGAGCAAAATATCGTATTTGCTAAGTCGAATTTGATGAAATTGTATTATCAGGAAGGGGATTATACCAATGCGTTAAGCTATGCAGAGCAAGTATTGAAGTTGACTAAAATTGACGATAAGGTTAAGAGTGATGCTCAAATTATTATTGCGCGTACAGCTTTTGCTAATAAGCAATACGATAAGGCTAAAATAGGCTATGCCGAAGTGGCGAAAATTGCCAAAGGCGAAGTAGCGGCAGAGGCGTTGTATTACGATGCTTATTTCAAGCGTATGGACAATAAATTTGAAGCTTCGAACGAGAGTGTTCAAAAATTAGCAAAAGATTATTCAGCTTACAAGTATTATGGAGCGAAGGGATTGGTGTTAATGGCTAAAAACTTCTACAGTTTACAAGATGCTTACCAAGCAACGTACATCTTAGACAGTGTAATTAAGAATTTTGGTGATTTTTCGGATGTGGTGGCAGAAGCTCAGCAAGAGTTGAATACCATTAAAGCACAAGAAGCAAAAAGCAATTCATCTGTTGTACAATAAGGTTTAATCGAATTAGAACGTAATTATGAAGAAGATCAAAATATTAACCGTTGTATCCAGTGTTTTGTTTGTTGGTACGGCGGTAGCCCAAGATAAAAATAAAAGTGATTTAGGAACAGAAGTTGTCGATGTTGTGAGACGCTATGATGCGACTGTTTCAGAGGCATTCAAAGTGAGAGAAATGCCTAATTTAGACGAGGAAGTCAAGAGTAAAAAGAAAGAAGTAGTCTATACGATTACTTCCTTTCCTGTAGCTTCAACTTTTGTTCCTGCAAAAGGGGAAGCAGCAAAAGTGGAAGCCAAACGCAATTTAGAGCGCTTTGATAATTACGCTTTATTTGCTGTGGGAAATTATACGAATGTCAATGGGGAGTTATTTGTCAGCGGTCAAGTGGATCCCGATAGTTATATTGCGGGATTTGCTCGTCACTTTTCTTCTCAAGGAGGAATAAAAAACCTACTGTTAGATGATGATTTCTCAAAAACAACTGCTGGAATTAATTTCTCAGGTCAAAAGAAAAAAATTGGATGGAATACTGAAGTAGGCGGGTCGTATCAAACCTTAAACTGGTATGGTTTGCCTCAAGAGGAATTGGAAGTAGAAATTCCAAAAACTACAGTAGCTAGTATCAATTCAAAACAGAAGTATAAATCGTTTTACGTGGATGGTTCTGTGACTTTTGAGGATTTGCCAATTAAAGGAGCGGATATTTACTTCAATACTTTTAGCGATGACTTTAGTCGCGCTGAAAATCATTTTGTATTTAAGCCGAGAATTGAAACTGCTTTCGCAGAAGGCTTTTTTGGTAAGCTAGGTTTAACGGTGGATTATGTTAGCTCAAAATACAAAAGACAAGACTTCTTGAGCCATTCTTATCTGCCGAATTATGATAACGATGAGATTATCACGTATAAAGGAACGGATGAGCATTTCAATTTTGGAGCAGAACCGAGTGTTGTATTGCAAGGAGAAGATTACTTCCTTCAATTGGGAGTAGGGTTGTACTACAACAATGGTAAGGTTGGTGGAACATCAGAAAATAATTTCTACTTCTATCCACAGGTGAAAGCATCGTATAATTTGGTGCCGAATCTCGTGATTGCTTATGCGGGAATTGATGGGCGTTTAACGCAAAATACATTCAAAGATTTTGTCGATCAGAATCCATTTGTATCGCCAGAAGCAGGTATACTACCTACAGATAAATCCTATGATTTCTATGTGGGGATGAAAGGAAAGTTAGATCATACCATTTCCTATAATGTTAAAGCTTCTTATTTGAAAGAAAATGATAAAGCTTTATTCGTTTCCACCCCGTATTCATCTAATGTAAATCGATTGAATTACTTGTATGGTAACGCGATGGATGTAGCTTATGCGGAGGTTGAAACGTTGAATATTTTCGGAGAATTGCGTTTTGATTTAGATAATACGGTGCTTTTGGGTATTCGTGGAGAATACAATCACTACGATTCTAATACAAGAGAAGCATGGGGATTACCTTCAATAAAGATTGGAGCAGATGCATTGATTAATTTTACAGAACAATGGTTTGCAGGAATGGATTTACAATACATTGGAGAGCGCAAAGATTTGTTGGTGAACCAAGATTATAAGCATACTGCAGCCATTGGACCCATTGAGACAACAAAAACGCTAGACGGATTTGCCGATCTAAGCTTGAAGGTAGGTTATAGACCTACGAAAAATTGGACTGTATTTTTGAAAGGAAATAATCTACTGGATCAAAAGTACAATCAATGGGGAAGCTTCAGATCGCAAGGTGTGCAGATAATGGGAGGGGCTATTTATAAATTCGATTTTTGAGAATAATTACAACTTAATTATTGTTAAAAATCGCCTTTTTTTAGTTTAAAGCAGTTTTATTCCTGCGTTTTAATTTTTTTTGATTGTTTATTGGACTATTTTTGTGACTCAAACAACAAAAACGGATCCTATAAGGTACTTAAGAAATTAAAAATGACACTAAAACAAGAACTAAAGGCTACATTTTTACAGCGCTTAGATGATAAAATAGACGCACTTCGCGGTATTGTAGAAGATTTAGCGGAGGATGCTCAAACCGACGCGAAAAGTTCTGCAGGAGATAAGCATGAAACGGCTTTGTCTATGATGCATTTGGAGCAAGAAAACATAGCGAAGAAGATTAAAGAAAGCCTTGATTTAAGAGAGGTGGTTAAGCGAATTGATGAAAACAGGAATTCTGATACTGTTGAATTTGGAAGCGTTGTGAAAGTCAATACGGTTTATTTGTTTTTGGCAGCAGCTTTACCAAAAGTTACAGTGGATGATCGATCTGTGTTAGGTGTATCTATGGATGCTCCTATAGCAAAAGCGCTTTTAGGACGTAAATTGCACGATTCTTTTTCTTTTAATAATTGTGATTTTACAGTTAATTTTTTAGAATAGAGAACGGATAATCAAGATAGATAAACAGGTGTAAACGAAAGTTTATACCTGTTTTTTTTGTGTTAAAAAAAATTAAAATAAAAGCGTTCCATTTTTGTGAAAAGACAGATTTATATTGTAATTTGAAATTCTTCTTTCACCTGTTAGAAATGTTTAAATTAAATGGTAAAAACAGGCAGAATAGGAGCGGAGAAGTTGATAAATTGTTTTAAAAAAGCTATATTTGTACGTTACTTATTTTAGAAAATTATTATGAGCCAAGAAGTAAATAAGGGAAATTATTCAGCCGATAGTATTCAGGCACTAGAAGGAATGGAGCACGTAAGAATGCGTCCTTCCATGTATATTGGAGATGTAGGAGTGCGTGGATTACACCACCTTGTATATGAAGTAGTAGATAACTCTATTGATGAGGCATTAGCGGGTCATTGTGATACGATTAATGTAATTATTAATGAGGATAATTCGATTTCTGTTGAAGATAACGGTCGTGGTATTCCAGTTGATATGCACAAAAAAGAAGGGGTATCAGCTTTAGAGGTAGTAATGACCAAAATTGGAGCAGGTGGAAAGTTCGATAAAGATTCATACAAAGTTTCAGGAGGATTACACGGAGTAGGTGTATCGTGTGTGAATGCGTTATCTGATTTGTTGAGAGCAACAGTGTATCGCGATGGGAAAATCTACGAACAAGAGTATTCAAAAGGTAAAGCTTTATTTCCAGTAAAAGTTATTGGTGAAACGGATAAAAGAGGGACAACAGTTATGTTTAAACCCGATCCGACAATCTTTACACAAACCTTAGAGTATTCGTATGATACCTTAGCGTCTCGTTTGCGTGAATTGGCGTTCTTGAACAAAGGATTGACTATCACCCTTACAGATACCCGTGAGGTAGATGAAAAAGGAGAGGTGAAAAGCGAAGTGTTCTTCTCTAAGGAAGGACTGAAAGAGTTTATCAAGTTTTTAGACGGGAACCGTACGCCAATTATCAACGAAGTGATTTGGATGGAGTCGGATAAAGGCGATGTACCTGTTGAAGTGGCTTTAGTTTATAATGACACCTATTCTGAAAATATTTATTCGTACGTAAATAATATTAATACACACGAAGGAGGAACGCATTTACAAGGTTTCCGTATGGGATTAACCCGTACGTTGAAAAAATATGCAGATGCTTCTGGGCTGTTGGATAAATTGAAATTCGAAATTAGTGGGGATGACTTCCGTGAAGGGTTAACTGCGATTATCTCAGTAAAAGTAATGGAACCTCAGTTTGAAGGACAAACGAAAACAAAATTGGGAAATAGAGAAGTGGTCTCTCCAGTGAGTCAAGCGGTAGCGGAGATGTTGGAGAACTACTTAGAAGAAAATCCAAATGATGCTAAAATTATCGTTCAAAAAGTAATTTTAGCTGCACAAGCTAGACATGCAGCGAAGAAAGCGCGTGAAATGGTACAGCGCAAAACGGTAATGACTGGAGGAGGTCTTCCTGGAAAATTATCAGATTGTTCGGAACAAGATCCAACAAAATGTGAGGTATTCCTAGTGGAGGGTGACTCGGCAGGTGGAACTGCCAAACAAGGTCGTGACCGAAACTTTCAAGCTATCCTTCCTTTGCGAGGGAAAATTTTGAACGTGGAAAAAGCAATGGGACATAAAGTATTTGAGAGTGAAGAAATTAAAAATATCTTCACTGCTTTAGGGGTAACTATTGGAACTGAAGAAGACAGTAAAGCCTTGAACCTGGAGAAACTGCGTTACCACAAAGTAGTGATCATGTGTGATGCCGACGTGGACGGTAGCCACATTGCAACGCTTATTTTGACTTTCTTCTTCCGCTATATGAGAGGATTAATTGAAAATGGACATGTGTTCATTGCGACACCTCCTTTGTATATGGTGAAAAAAGGACAACGCAAAGTGTACGCTTGGAGTGATGAAGAGCGTATCGATTTAATGGAAGAAATGGGGAATGGATCAAGTGTACAACGATACAAAGGTCTTGGAGAGATGAACGCAGAACAATTGTGGGAAACAACCATGAATCCAGAACACCGTATCTTACGTCAAGTGAGAATTGATGATTTAAAAGAAGCAGATTTAGTTTTCTCAATGCTAATGGGGGATGAAGTTCCACCGCGTAGAGAATTTATTGAGAAGAACGCAACCTATGCGAAAATCGACGCTTAATTGAAAATATCTAATAGAAAAGGTCAAGCCTCTTGCATTGACCTTTTTTTGTTTAACGTAAACTTTAAAGCCATTTAATTATGAAAGTATCTGTAATTGGAGCAGGTAACGTTGGTGCAACATGCGCTGAAGTTATCGCATTTAGGCAAATCGCTAGTGAAGTAGTCCTAGTAGATATTACTGAAGGATTAGCTGAAGGTAAAGCGATGGATATCATGCAATGTGCTGCAAATTCGGGTTTTGATACCGTTGTAAAAGGGGTAACAAAACAGTATGCGCGTACAGTAAACAGTGATGTAGTTGTGATTACTTCTGGGATTCCCAGAAAACCGGGGATGACTCGCGAAGAATTAATTGGAACGAATACAGCTATTGTAAAGAGCGTCATGGAAAATGCTTTAACAGTTTCTCCAAACGCTATCTTTGTAATTGTGACTAATCCTATGGACACAATGGCCTTGGCAGCCCTGAAGATTTCGGGATTGCCAAAGAATAGAATTATCGGAATGGGAGGAGCATTAGACTCTGCGCGTTTTAAGTATTTCTTGAGCCAAAAGCTTGACAAACCAGTTGCAGATATTGAAGGAATGGTTATAGGAGGCCATGGTGATACCACCATGATCCCCTTGATTCGTTTGGCTACCTATAAGGGAATTCCTGTAACGCAATTGTTGTCTGTCGAAGATCAACAAGAAGTGGTGAAGCAAACTATGGTTGGTGGAGCAACTTTGACAAAACTATTGGGAACTTCCGCTTGGTACGCGCCTGGCGCAGCTGTGGCACAATTAGTGGATAGTATTTTACACGACAGAAAAAAACTAATCCCTTGTTCTACGCTGTTAGAAGGAGAGTATGGGGAACAAAACATCTTTATCGGTGTTCCGTGTATCATCGGGAAAAACGGAATCGAAGAAATTGTCGATATCGCTTTAAATAAAGAAGAAAAAGAAGAATTTAGTAAGAGTGCGGAAGCTATAAAAGAGGTAAATAAAGAACTTCATAACATACTTTCATAAAATTATTATAAGACGTCGGGCAAATAGAAGGTAAAATCCTCGTTTTTTTAGCGATAAACTTGCCAAAAGAATTGGTTAATCTAGCATCATATTTTATATTTGCTCGTTTTAAAAAAATAATTAATTAATTTTTAGTAATAATGCAAAACAAGGGACTTGTTAAATTTTTTGCAATAATTTTTGCTCTGGTAAGTATCTACCAGTTGTCTTTCACCTTTGTTACAGGCCATTATGAGGACAAAGCGAAAGCTTTTGCTAACGGAGATTCTGAGAAAGAATTACAGTATTTAGACTCAATTGGCAATCAAACAGTTTTTTTAGGACAGACATTTAATGAAGTAAGAGCTAAACAAATCAACAAAGGATTGGATTTAGAGGGAGGAATTAACGTAACGTTACAAATCTCGATCAAAGACATCTTGAAAGGTTTAGCAAATAATTCTAAAAATGCTGTTTTTAACAAAGCATTAGCAGAGGCTGAGGCAATGAGACAAGGTAATCAAAGTTACCTTGATGCGTTTTATACTGCATTCGAAAAAGAATCAAAAGGCAGTGTGAAATTAGCTTCGGGAGATATTTTTGCAAACAGAAATTTAAGTGAGATTACAGTAGGAATGTCAGATAACCAAGTAAAGGCTATCTTAGACAAAAAAGTAAAAGAATCTATTGAGAGTGCGTACCGCGTATTCAGAGAGCGTATTGACAAATTTGGTGTGTCACAGCCCAATATTCAAATGCTTGGTGATACAGGACGTATTTTGGTTGAATTGCCTGGTGCAAAAGATGTAGATCGTATCAAGAATCTTTTACAAAGTACTGCTCAATTAGAGTTTTGGGAAACGTATAAAGTAGAAGAAATCGGTAATTATTTAGCATCTGCAAATGAGTACCTGAAATCAACTGAAAAAGCGGCTAAACCTGAAACAAAAGAAATCGAACAAGCTCAAGATTCAACAAAAACTGATGTTGATGCATTATTAGGTGGAATTAAAGCAGACGATACAGAAGCCCAATTACAAGACTTAGGTCCATTATTCAGCTTATTTGTTGGAGGTGGACAACAAGGAAGTCCTATTTTAGGTTATGTTCAAACGAAAGATACAGTAAAGGTAAATGCGTTATTGAAACGTCAAGACGTAAGAAACTTATTACCTGCTGATCAAAAATACGCGCGTTTTGTTTGGGGTAAACCAAGTAAAAAAGCACCAGACATCGTAGAGATGTACGCGTTAAAAACAAACCGAGAAGGAGTTCCTCCTTTAAGTGGAAGTGTGGTAACAGGTGCGCAAGACGAGTATGATAACTTCGGTCGTCCAGTTGTTGGAATGACCATGAGTCCAAAAGGAGCTAAAATCTGGGAAGAATTAACAGGAAAAGCATTTACAGAGCGTTCGAATATCGCTATTGTATTAGACAATGTTGTGTATTCTGCTCCAGGGGTTACCAATGGACCAATTTCAGGTGGTAGATCATCAATCTCTGGTGATTTTACTGTAGCTGATGCAAAAGACTTAGCTAATATTTTACGTGCAGGTAAATTACCAGCAGGTGCGGATATCGTACAATCAGAAATCGTAGGACCATCATTAGGACAACAAGCAATCGATGCAGGTATGTTATCTGCAATCGCTGGTTTAATCGTTGTTTGGTTATGGATGGCTTTCTACTACGGAAGAGCAGGTTGGTATGCAAACATTGCTTTATTAGCCAACTTATTATTCATGTTTGGTATCTTAGCTAGCTTAGGTGCTGTATTGACACTACCTGGTATTGCGGGTATTGTGTTGACTATGGGGACGGCTGTGGATGCTAACATTATTATCTCCGAACGAGCCAAAGAGTGTTTGCGAAAGGGAATGAGCCTTGCCGATACAATCAAAGAATCGTATAGCTGGCACGGTGCTATGCGCCCAATCGTAGATGCTAACGTAACGCACATCCTAACAGGGGTTATCTTATTCGCTTTCGGATCAGGACCTATCAAAGGATTCGCAACTACGTTATTAATTGGTATCGCTACGTCTTTGTTTACTTCTATCTTCATCGCTCGTATCTTTATGGATAGAGACGTGAAAGCAGGAAGAACTTTGATGTTCGCTACGAATATTACGAAAAACTGGTTTACAGGCTTCAATTTCGATTTCTTGAAAATGAAGAAAGCAACGTATGGTTTATCTGCTGTAATTGTTGTTGTTTCTTTTGCTTCATTCTTTATCAACGGATTCGATGAAGGAACAGATTTCGTTGGAGGTAGAACGTTTCAAGTGAAATTTGATAAAGAAGTTTCAGCGAATGACGTAAGTGAAAAATTAGGTGAAGTATTCGGCGTAAGCGTAGAAGCAAAAGTTTTTGGTAATAAAGAACAATTGAAAATTACGACGAAATATAAAGTAGAAGAAGAAGGTGCCGCAGTTGACCAAGAAGTAAACGAATTGTTATACAAAGGATTGAAACCGTACTACGCGAAAGATATCACATACCAAGAATTCGTTAATGCAACAGAAGGAAAAGTATATGGAGTGATTCAAGCTTCTAAAATTGGACCAAGTGTTGCGAAAGACGTAAAACAAAATGCGTATTGGGCTGTTTTAGGTTCAATGGCTGCTATCTTTATTTACTTAGTGATTTCATTCCGCAAATGGCAATACTCTTTAGGTGCTATCGTTTCGGTTGCACACGACGTAATCTTTGTATTGGGAGTGTACTCATTAACATACAAATTTATGCCTTGGCACATGGAAATCGATCAACACTTTATTGCGGCTATTCTTACCGTAATTGGGTACTCGATGAACGATACCGTAATTGTATTTGACCGTGTGCGTGAGTTTATCGCTGGTAAAACAAAAGGAGATTTTAATAAGATCGTAAACGATTCAGTAAATACAACCTTATCAAGAACAATCAATACATCGTTAACTTTAATCTTTGTATTGTTAATCATGTTCATCTTTGGTGGAGATTCAATCCGCGGATTTATCTTCGCTATGTTAATTGGTATTATTGTAGGTACATACTCTTCATTATTCTTAGCTACACCTGTATTAGTTGATACAATGCCTAGAAAAGATAAAGAAGAAATCGAAAGATTACACCGTGAAGCGCAAGAAGAAGAACTTGCAGGCGAACAAGTCTAATTCACGTGGATCATACACAAAAACAAAAAGAGGAAGTAGTTCAACTACTTCCTCTTTTTGTTTGTCTTACTTTTTGTTTTTTTAGTTACTTTGGAAGAAATCATTAAAGTCGAGCAATGCTTACAGTTGAAATGGTCGCTTTAGAGGAAAAACAGGTGTTGCGTAATTTGATGCAATGGTGTAAATAGGACTTTACGGCATTTGATGTAGAAGATGGGGATGTCATGGGGTTGTATGCTTATCCTTACTTCGATTATTATTTCGTTGAACCTGATCGCTATGCGTATTTTATCAAAATAAAGGGTGTTTTAGCGGCTTTCGCTTTAGTTCGATGTAGTTTGTTAGTCCAAACAAAAGAACCCGTTTGGGAGCTTGTAGCATACTTTATACTGAAAAAATATAGAAGAACCGGAATAGGAAGCCAAACAGCAAGGGAAATTTGGTCCAAACACTTGGGGAAATGGTAGATTGGAGTTATGGCGAATAATACGCCTGCTTTAGTTTTTTGGCGTAAAATAGCCATTCCCTATATCCCTCATTACCTTGAATTAGAAGAACAGGATTAGGATGGAATAATTTTGGTTTTAGACGCAAAAAATAATAAAATTGTATAAGACGCAGATTTTTATGTTTTTAAGTTGGAATTTCCAGGCTTGACTTAACTTAAAATTAAGGCTTTAACGCCCTGTTTATAAGGGAATGCAAAAAAAATGCGTTAAGTATTTTAAAATTTTGTATTTTTGATACACGAAAAAGAAAATCGACGTATTAGAAAAGAAATAATCTAGGAAGTCGTTGAATGGATAAGTTATAATTAACCGTGTAAATTCAACAAGCAATAGAGCGTAAAAGAGTAGTTAGCCTTGTACAATCTGTTTGAGTATTTGTAGAAGTTATACAAGATAAATGAATTGAAAAATAAAGTGCTAGAAAATTCTTTACAACAAGCGATTAAAGTATACTCGAATGCCGATGGTGCATCGCTATACGTTGCTGATAAAATTGCGCAAATTATAAAGAGAAAGCAAGAGTTGGGAGACTTTGCTATCTTGGGATTAGCCACAGGATCTACTCCAAAAGGAGTCTATAAAGAACTCGTGCGCTTACATCAAAATGAAGGGTTGAGCTTTCAAAACGTAGTGACTTTCAACTTAGATGAATATTACCCTATGCATCCCGTAGAAGAACAGAGCTACGTGACTTTTATGCGACAAAATCTGTTTAATCACCTCGATATTCCTGCACATCAAATCCATATTCCTGATGGGACATTATCGTTGGAAGGTATACAAGCGTATTGTGATTTGTATGAACAAAAAATTAAAGATTTTGGTGGATTGGATATGCAATTATTGGGAATTGGTCGTAGTGGACATATCGGATTTAATGAACCTGGTTCATTGAAAGATTCCATGACGCGTTTGGTTAACTTAAACGATATCACAAGAGAGGATGCTTCGGATGACTTTGGAGGAAAAGATAGAGTCCCTACTCAGGCGATTACTATGGGAATTCAAACCATTATGCAAGCCAAACAAATATTTTTATTGGCCTTGAGTGAACGCAAAGCAGCAATCATTCAACAGGCGTTGAGAGGTGAAATTTCAGCGGAAGTACCCGCTACGTTTTTACAACAGCTTGAACATGTAGAATATATTTTAGATCAAAAAGCAGCTTCTTTGTTGTAAAATACCTTAGAAGAAAGAAGTTAATTGATTTATACCCGATACAAAAAGCGATGCATTTTATATGCATCGCTTTTTTTGTGGTTGAATAAGTGAATGATGTTGGTTTCTATACAAATAAATGGGGTACATAAGGTAAATGAAGCTTACGATTGCCTGTAATTGTCCATAATAGAACGAAAGAGTTCTGCATTTGAGGGCGGAGTTAATATAACAGCACTAATCTTTTTATTGACAATGTTTTGCAGGGAATCAAATGTCTTACCTCCTGTAGAGATCACAGGGAAATCGGGATGTTTTTGCTGTAAGTAATCCACAATTTGTAGGGTATTAGCACCTCCTGTGACATTAAAACAACTAACCCCAGCTTTAATACGCGCTTCAAAATCAAAATTTATCGTAGATACGCTGGAAATAATAGGAATGGTGAGTTGTTGTTTTAGTTTAGCAATATCTTCATTTTTAAAGGGTTGGTTTACAATCACAGCCGCAGCCCCATACTTTTGTGCTTCCATGGCAACTTCAATAGCAAAATCACCCTGCGTCATGCCTCCACCAATCCCACAGATCACGGGTTTATTGGAAAAAGAAATTAACGTTTTGATAATGCGTAAAGAAGGCGTAAAAGGATAAACGGCCAATAATGCATCTGCATCGTTATTTTCAATTAGTGCTAAGTCCGTCGAATACAAAATGGTCTTGATTCTTTTATCGTGAAGTTCAATTCCTTTGCACCATTTTGTAATGTGATTTGGTGTTGGAATTTTTGCCTTTTCTTTCTCAGGTGATTTCCAAAAAAGAAACAAGTCCCAAAAGCGCCTTTTAGGTGGTGGAGTGTTCCAAATAGAGTTTGTATGATTTGTCGTTGCCATCTTTCCTATACTTTTAAATCTAGGTACAAAGATGAAAAATCTGTCGAATTCGTCTGACTAATTGTAAGTAATCAAAAGGATCTTGTAATGAACTTCGAATTTTGTGTAACAAACGGCTATGTGTAATGAGCGGGTGGAAGTTGTTTCGATTGATGGAAACAAAAAGCGATTTCCACTAAAAGTTGGGAGTACAATAGCTGTTTTTGCCTTTTGTTAACGTGTAGATAGATGGATTATAGTCCTCTAAAGTATAAAAAAAGCCAAAATTAACGGTCTAATTTAATAGGTTTCAAGAAGTAGGGGAAAGGAATTGAGTCTGTCAATGTATTGAAAATTAGTTGTTTATTGTTTTTTTAGTAGATACTCAAGTACAATTTACTAGGTGTTAAATTAAATTAATTTAGAATAAATTAAAATAATATAAAGAAAACCGTTTTTCTTTTCAATTTGTGTTCTATATTTGCTTTGTTTATAACTAGTCTAAATTAAATTAATTATGAAAAAATACATTAAATCTGTTCTAGCGCTAAGCTTAGTAGCAGGAATGATTGCTTGTAGTAGTGACGATAACGCAAAAAAAGATCCAGATCCAGTTGGTCCAGAGGGACCTGGAAATGAAAAGGTAGAACGCTTTATTATCGCAGCATCCTCTCTAGAATATCAAGGAGTTGCCGATTATTTGCTGACCGTATCAGACGTGGAGAGTGGAAGCGTAAGTCTAAAGAACAACGGAATTGAGCAAGATGGAGTTTATCGTTACTACTTAACGACAAACAACAAATTCTATAGTTTGCTCTATGGTCAAGGTGAGGCAGGAGCAGTGACCGCTTATAAGTTAAACAAAGAGGGAAAACTTCAAAAATTGAACAATTTTGTTTCAGAAACGGTTCAAGTGTACGGAGCAGTGAACAATGATTTTGTAATGTGGAAAGTGCCGCGTTCTGGCGAGCCTATTGCGCCTTGGTGGATCTATAACACCGTATCAGATAGCTTTACAGCTGATGGAGTAATCAATACGGTTGATTTAGCCAACAATGGAGAAAGAGCTCATTTTAGCGGGTTAACACAGATAGGGAATAAACTAGTAGCTCCTTATTTTTCAATGCGCGGTATTTCAGGTGATGTTTGGGGAACATCATTCGCTAATACAGCATGGGCTGCAGTTTATTCCTATCCTTCGATGAAATTGGAAAAAGTTATCACCAGTGATAAGAGTTCATATATCGGAGCTTACTTCAAAAATGGATTGGTACAAGATGAAAATGGCGATGGATATGCTTACTCAAGTGCGAATGTAAAAGGTGATAGCGACCAATTGCTAACGACCAATCCTTCTGGTATCCTGAAAATCGATGGTAAAACATTGGAGTTTGATGATTCTTATTTCTGGAATATTGAAGAAGCAACAGGGGGGTACTTTGTGAATAGCTTTATTTATGCAGGTAAAGGAAACTTTATCGCTCGTTTACAAAACAATAAAGCAGCAGATGACGGAGATGTAAAATATGCAACACTGAATGTGTACAACAAAACGCATAAATGGATTACAGGATTACCTGAAGGAATTAAAGACTTAGGGTTTTCTGATAAAGGAAATTACGCTCTATTGGATGGAAAAACAGTGTATATCGGGGTGACTACTACCGAAGGAAGTTTCATCTACAAATTAGATGCCCAAGCTGCTACAGCGAAACGCGGTATTAAAGTAGAAGGTGGTACGATTACAGCGATTACCAAAATTAGTGCGGAATAACAAACCAAAGAAATACAAAAAAAGACAATCTACTTACAGGTTGTCTTTTTGTATTAGCCAAGTAAAATGTAAAGATGAAAAATATAATATTTGCACTTATTTTGGGATTGTTTAGCCTATTAACGGGATTCGCTCAAAATAAAGGTAGCCTAAAAGGAACGGTTCACGATACCCAAGGAGAGGTGATGATTGGCGCAGTGGTTGTCATCAAAGAAACCAATCAATTTGCACAAGTGGACGCCAAAGGTAGGTATGCCTTAGAAAAACTAAAACCACAAACTTCGTATACCGTTATGGTGAGCTATTTAGGCTATCAAACCTATACGAAAACCATACAGCTAGAACAAGAAGCTACCTTGGCGATTGTCCTCAAAGAAGAGAGTCGCGATTTGGATGAGATTAAGATTCACACCAAATCCAAAGCCGAACAGGTGAAGGAAAAGGCGTACAACGTCGCTGTTGTCGATGCAACCAAACTCCATATGCGCGCCATGGATATCGGGCATGCTATGGCTAAAACCAGTGGTATTAAAATTAGAGAAGAAGGGGGAGTAGGTTCTAATATGAATGTCTTTTTAAATGGCTATTCAGGCAATCAAATTAAGTTTTTTATCGATGGAATCCCCATGGATAATTTCGGATCGTCTTTTCAATTGAACAACATCCCCATCAACTTAGCCAATCGAATTGAAATATACAAAGGAGTGGTTCCTGTGGGACTTGGATCGGATGCCTTGGGTGGTGCGATAAACATCATCACCAATACCTACGATCAAACCTCTTTGGATATGTCGTATTCCTATGCTTCCTTTAATACCCATCGCAGCAATGTGAACTTTGTGTATGTGGATAAGAAAACGGGATTCTTTACCCAATTCAATGCGTATCAGAATTATTCGGATAACGATTACAAAGTAACCGTAGATATTACTGATGTCAATACAAATAAAAATTTAGGGGAGCGAAGAGTGAGACGCTTCCACGACAAATACCACAACGAGAATTTTGTGGGACAAATTGGTGTTGTAAAGAAGCCTTTTGCCGATCGTTTATCCGTGGGAATTACGTTGGGACAATCGTACAACGAAATACAAACAGGAATGCGCATGATTGCCGTTTATGGGAAAATTCATCAACGAGGGGATATTGTTATGCCAACGTTGGCCTATGAGAAAAAGAACTTGTTTACCGAGGGATTGGATGTGCGACTTAATGCAAATTACAATCTGGGAAGTGATCAGGTGATTGACACCATGCACAGACGCTATAATTGGTTGGGAGAGTATATTGATAAGGAAGAAAAATACGGATCAAAAGGAGGGGAACGCAACAGAACGCTTTATAAATTCAAGAACAACAACGGAATGGTAGCTACAGTTGTCAACTACAAATTGGGCGACAAACACAATTTTTCCCTCAGCAATACCATTAACTTTTTCAAGCGGATAGGGGAAGATGCAATGGATTTAGACGATATTATTAAAAATGCACCTTCTGGAACAACTAAAAATATTTCAGGCTTGAGCTATCAATTTACCCCAAGTACCATTTGGAGTGTTACCGCTTTCGGAAAGTATTACAACCAACACATTACGTATACGGATTCTTATAATCCCAGCGGAAAATGGGGAGACTATGTTTATGAGGACTATAGTGTAGATCACAACTACTTCGGTTATGGTTTTACAGGTTCTGTTTTTGTACTGGACGATTTACAGCTTAAAGCTTCTTTTGAAAAAAGTACGCGTTTACCAAGCGCAAATGAATTGTTTGGTGATAAAGTGAACCTTTTAGGAAATAATAAATTACGCCCTGAAATTAGCTATAACTACAACTTAGGTGTGAATTATAATTTGCGTTGGTCTAAAGTGAATCTTGTGAATTTTGATGTCAATGGATTCTTTCGGAATACCCAAGATATGATTGTCACTCAGCCAGGTGGAAATAACAAAACCTATCAAACAAATGCAAATTTAGCTTCTACTCGAAATACAGGAATTGAAGGGGAAATTCGATACTTCTACAAGAACAATTTTAACATAGGGATTACGGGAACGTATCAAAATTTAATCAATACCAACCGTTACGTAGATGGACAGGAAGAAATTAGTATTTTCTACAAAGATCGACTACCTAATATTCCTTATGTATATGGGAATGCAGATGTGAATTATACCCTTGCGAATGTGTTTAAAAACGATAATTTAACACTGGGATACTCCTTATTTTACACCAAATCTTTTTACCTCTATTGGCCTTCTGTTGGATCAAAGGTAGATGGGAAGTTTACAATTCCAGATCAAATTACCCATGATTTCGTAGCAACTTACAGTTTTGGAAAGGATAAAAATTATCAGTTTACCGTCGAAGCACACAACGTATTTGACAAAATGGTTTTCGATAATTTTAGCTTGCAAAAACCAGGGAGAAGTTTCAGCGGAAAATTTAGGTATTTCTTTTAAAACTAATCATTTAATTATTCATGACCAAAGCGGTACAAAGGCAACGGGACTTTGCCGCTTTGGCTCTTTTTTACTCCGATACGATTGACGCTAATCGCTTGACTAAAAATTATACACCTATGCATACGCTGCTTTTAACCTTAATGGCCTTCGCATTTTTTGCGCTTTACAACACCTCTTTAAAGGTGAAATACGAAAATCAATCCACCTGGACTATGTGGATTCGAAACCATAGAAGATCTGCCACTTCAATCGCTTATATTTTATTGGTTATCAGTTTGATTTTCTTTGTTTTTCTCGATGGTCTAGCCATCGGATCTTTTACTTTTTTTATTGGATTGATGTTCATCGCCTCCCTCATTATTGCGATGTATCCGCTTTTGTTGTTGCATCAAAAATACACCTGCCTTTTCGTAGGCTTGTGCCTCTTTTTTGAACTTGTTATTTTTTAATCCACTATTTCATGCCTGCCAATAAAAAACATTTAGAAACGTCTATTATACAACGCACGCTGAAAATAACTGCTGGTCTGATCGGCGGTTTTTTACTCTCCATGTGTTTTCATCTCTTTTGGATGTATTTTTTCTCACCCGAAACGGTATTTACAACAATGTGTGTTACCCATTATCTCTTGTGGGCCATTTTGTTTATGATCGCCTTTTTGTTTGATCAGGGACTCAAGGTTTGGGTGATCTATCTCAGCCTCAGCTTGCTGTTTTACCTGCCTTATTTAGTTGAATTCCTCCACTTTTAATTCCTCTTGTATTTACAATGAACGTCAAGAACTACAACCGATATTTCCATTTGCATACCATTAGTGGTATTGTTATTACCGTTATCCTTTATATCTTTTTCTTTGCAGGATCGTTTGCTTTTTTTAAGAATGAAATCAATAGTTGGCAAACCAATACCCCCAAAAAGAAGTACGAAGCCACAACGCTAAATTATACCGTATTACTCGATTCATTAGAGCAAAACTATGGTTTGTATGGACGCGATATCTCCCTGCGATTTTCTGAAAAAACACGTAAAGTAGGGGTGTCCATTTCTACCTCAAAAGACAGCTTGAATTCCAAAGCACAAGAGCGAAGCTTTGGTTCTTTTGATCCCGAAACCCTGCAAACGCAAGATTACAACCAAGGGTATGGGTTGGGAGAATTCTTATATCGCCTCCATTTTTTTGCGCAAGTCAATAGCTTGGGAACTGTGTTTGGCTGGCCCATTGGCTATGCCATTGCGGGATTTGTTTCTTTTTTCTTTCTATTCGCTTTAATCACAGGACTGTTGTTACATTGGAATAAAATTGTTTCCAATTTTTACGTCTTCCGACCATGGGAAAAATTGAAAACGGTTTGGACGGATTTACACACCGCATTAGGCGTAATCTCTTTTCCTTTTCAATTGGTATTTGCCATTACGGGATCCTACTTTTTACTCAACTATTACCTTGTGTCGAATAGCGTGACTTTATTAAAGTATCAGAATGATAGTGAGCAATTTAGCGAAGCGATGTACCCAAGTCGAGCAGAAGGTAAAACGATGGAATTTAGTGCAGTACCACTTGCACAACCACTTGCAGTACAATCCTATATCGATCAGACGTTAAGTCGTTGGCCCGATTTTATTATTACCTCCATCCAATTGAAAGCGTATGGTGATCAAAGTATGCGTGTTGTAATTGGGGGAAAAGCTCCTGGAGCAGTCAATTTTAATAGCAAAGGATCGTTAATCTACTATGTCGATAGCAAAGAAGTCGAAGAGCTGTATAACCCCTATGAAAATCCGGGCTACAACTATACCTTTTCCAATCTGATGTACGAATTACACTTTGGTTCGTTTGGAGGCTATGCCACGCGAATTGTCTATTTCTTGGTGGGAATAGCGGGTTGTGTCGTGATTATATCTGGTGTTCTAATTTGGTTAGTCGCCCGCGATAAAAAGGCAATTCCCGAGCGCAAACGCAAATTCAACTTTTGGTTAGCCAATTGTTATTTGGCGATCTGCTTATCAATGTATCCCATTACAGCACTAACTTTTATTGCGGTAAAACTCAACCCTGATGGCGGAAGAAACTTTATTTATGCTTTCTATTTTTGGGGGTGGCTTGCTATGTCACTCTTGCTGATTTGGAGACGAAACATTTATCAAACCAACAGATACTGTTTGTTAGCGGGAAGCATCATCGGCTTTATGGTGCCCGTGACCAATTATGTTGTGACAGGTAACTGGTTCTGGGTAACCTGGAAAAATCAATACTACGATATTTTACTTATCGATCTATTCTGGATTATCGTGCCTTGTATTACCTTGTTTGCGTGGAATAAAATTGGAAAAGGGAAATGAGAAAAGGGAGATGGGAAAAGGGAAATGGGAAAAGGGAGATTGGAAAAGGGAGATTGGAAAAGGGAAATGAGAAAAGGGAGATGAGAAAAGGGAGATGAGAAAAGGGAGATGGGAAAAGGGAGATGGGAAAAGTGAGATGAGAAAAGGGAGATGAGAAAAGTGAGATTGGAAAAGTGAGATTGGAAAAGTGAGATTGGAAAAGTGAGATTGGAAAAGGGAGATTGGAAAAGGGAAATGGAAACCGAAACGCAGTGTAGGTTCATCAAACACCAAAACAAATATACAAGGTGAGATAAAGGGGTGAACGTCCCTAAATAGAGTTGACCTCATAACCAACAAAGAGCAATGAGCAACCAACAAATCGAAGCGTAGCGTAGATTCATTGAACACCAAAATAAAATATAAACTAAGTGAGATAAAGAGCAACGAACAACGAGCAAATCAACCGTCAACTGTAAACTTAATTATTTATCATAGGATAAATAATTAGTCTAAGGTAACCTGTACTTTTGTCTCGTTATTTTTAACCTAAAAGATTGAAAGACAATGACAGACAAAACGTTCACTTTATCGCAAATTTTTCCAACCAAAACAAGAGTTAGACTCGTCTCGGTTTGGTTGATTGTGGTTTTATTTATGTTTTTTGGACAAAACCTCCTTAGTGATTCCATCACGGGAACAATTGCTTTAGGAACCTTTTTAGTTTTGCTTTTTACCATTATAGGAGCTGCTTTTGGTGTAGTCAAAGAAGCGGATGAATTAGCACATAAGCTAGGTGAACCCTATGGAACGCTTATTCTTACGCTTTCGATTGTTTCCATTGAAGTGATTTTAATTGCCGCGGTAATGCTAGGACCTGGGGAAAATCCAACTATTGGGAAAGATTCTATTTTTTCCGTGATGATGATAATTATGAACCTAGTGATTGGGTTGTGTATTTTATTAGGTGGACTGAAGTTTGGAGAACAAGAGTACAATGCACAGGGAACCTTATCGTATTTAGGCATGATTATCATGCTGGGAGGAATAGGTTTGTTATTGCCTAATTTCATTCAAGGAGCAGGTGGGGGAGCATTTACCTCTACACAAGCCCTTGTATTAGCTGGATTTGTTATCGTATTGTATGGCGTATTCCTGTTGTTTCAGATGAAGCGTTATAAATACCTCTATATTCAACCTAAAGCGGGGAGCATGGAGATTCGCTTTGCTCAGCATGATGCTGTTAATCAAAATGGAGGAGAGGGAACAGGAGAAAATGAATCCCTAGTTCATTCAGTTGAGCCCATCAATAAAAATGAAATTGTCATTCGTACCTTGATTCTATTGGGGATGATTTTGCCTATTGTCTTGCTATCACATCATATGGCTGTGGTTGTAGACTACGGAATCAAAGCCGCTAATTTACCTCCCTTACTAGGCGGTGTATTAATTGCAATTATTGTTTTTACCCCTGAATCTATGACGGCTGTAAAAGCAGCGTTAAATAACGAATTTCAACGAGCAATCAACTTGTGTCATGGTGCTTTTGTTTCGACTGTGGGATTGACGATTCCTTCGGTTTTACTTGTGGGGTTGATCACAGGGAAAACCGTGTTATTTGGAATGACGTCTACGGAAACGATCTTGTTTATTATTACGTTGTTGTTGAGCTTGATGACCTTTATGGGCAAACGAACAACACCTATTATGGGTATGATGCACTTGGTGCTGTTTGCCGTCTTTATGCTGTTAATTTTTAATCCTTAATATAAAAACGCAAAATGGAACACAAAAAAGGACCTGTTTCACAATTTTTGGAAAGTAATTTCTTGCATTTTAATGCTGCTTCAACCATCGATGCTGCCAAGGGATATGAGGCGCATTTAGACGCAGGAGGAAAAATGCTAGTCTCTTTAGCAGGGGCAATGAGTACGGCTGAATTAGGAATATCCTTAGCAGAAATGATTCGCCAAGGTAAGGTTGATATCATCAGTTGTACTGGAGCAAACTTAGAAGAAGATATCATGAATCTCGTGGCGCATTCCCAATATAAAAGAATTCCCAATTACCGCGATTTAACCCCACAGGATGAATTGGATTTACTCCAAAACAAATACAATCGCGTAACGGATACTTGTATTCCAGAAGAAGAAGCTTTCCGCAAAATTCAACATCATATAGAGAAAATATGGAAAGATGCAGAAGCTAATGGCGAGCGTTATTTTCCGCATGAGTATATGTATAAATTGTTGTTGAGTGGTGTCTTAGAGCAAGACTATGAGATTGATCCCAAAAACTCGTGGATGTTGGCTGCTGCGGAGCGCAACCTGCCGATTGTCGTACCAGGATGGGAAGATTCAACCATGGGAAATATTTTTGCTTCTTATGTCATCAAAAGAGAACTGCAAGCTTCTACTGTAAAAAGTGGTATTGAATATATGGTGTGGCTAGCGGATTTCTACGAGGCAAATGCCGTAGGACATGGTATTGGCTTCTTCCAAATTGGCGGGGGAATTGCTGGTGATTTTTCTATGTGTGTAGCACCTATGCTCGTTCAAGATTTAGAAAAAGACAACGTATTAAAATGGAGATACTACTGTCAAATTACCGATTCTACTACTTCGTATGGATCGTATTCGGGTTGTATTCCCAATGAAAAAATAACTTGGGGTAAACTCGATGTTGATACGCCAAGCTATGTCATCGAATCGGATGCAACCATTGTTGCTCCACTTATATTTGCTTGGATCTTAGGTAAATAGTTTAATTCTTTACCAGTAGTTTGCTCCTATGCGCAAGCTACTGGTTTTTTAGTTGTAAAGCCTCTTCTTTTTGCCAATGGAAGTGCATAATTATCGCAAAAAAAGGCTACATTAGTTCTTCATGTTAAAGGAGAAAAAATCATGGCAATAAAGATTTATCCTGAATACCCACTTGACGAACTCGAGCAACTGATTATCAATGGCAATAAGGTACCCTATGGGGAATTTTTAATTTATGGCGATTTAGTTCAATCACTGAGTGAGAGTGAACACGATTGGTATGTGTGGTATAGTCTGCGCTTGCCCTTTCACGATAATACCAGAATTAAGCGCGCAAAAGCCGATGCAGAACTCGATTTTATTATCGTTTCTCGATTTGGAATTATTGTACTTGAAGTGAAAGGGGGCAATGTCGTGGTTGATCAAGGACGCTTCTGTTTTAAAGATGGCGATCATACGAAATGGTTGCCACAAAACCCATTTGAACAGGTAAAAGGGTATAAGTACACCCTGATGAATAAAGTATTTCCAAACTTTAAACACGTGCAATTTTGTGAAGCTGTGGCCTTTCCAACGACAAAAATTGCTATCGAAAATACCATTTATGACAAGAATCTGATCTACAGTGATTATACTCGAAAAAAGGAGTATCACAACATTGAGAAGTTTCTCATGCATATTTACAGCTATACTCGAAAGAAATTACAAAGTGTACACCCCATTACCTTTAGGAGTTTAAAAAACAACGACCTAAACTATATTGTAAATACCTTTAGTCCGAAAGTACAAGACACCAATGTTTTTGCGTCTAGAAATTCATTTCAGTGGCTCAAAGAGCGAAATTTAGACTATTTGTATTCCCTTTCGGAGAATCCACGTTTAATGATTGAGGGATCACCGGGCACTGGAAAAACGACTATGGCGATGGCCTATGCGGAGATGCAAGTCGAACGCACCGGAATTTACCTGTGTTGGAACTCCTTGTTATGTGCGTATAATCAGCAGCGTTTTAACGAGCGAAATGTACGCATTGAATGCATGACGTTTAAGCAGTTGATCGCCAAATACCATCCCAAAGCAAACGAAAAAGAAATCTTTTATTTAAAACCGTTGGCTTGTGCGCAACTGGTAAAGGAAACCCTACAGCATTTAGAAGAACACAATCAATTGCCAGACTATGACTATATGATTATTGATGAGGCCCAAGATCTCTTGGATCGAAATTTAGCCTTGCTGATCGATAAGCTCTGTGGTGATGGAGAAGGGTTAACGCAAGGTAATGTCATGTTGTTGTATGATTTAGATCAGAGTTTCTCTCTATTTGGTCGAGATGTAACGGAATATGCCTACTTTTTAAAGGATTATTTTACTCATTTCAGACTGCATAAAATAAGACGAAGTGCCCAGAAATCGCAAATCCGTCAAATTGCGGAACACATTCAAGAAGCACCTGAAGAATGGGAAGAAGTAACCGACCACCAACAAGAATACGACGAAATTGAATTGCGTTCGTTTGCTGAAGTAGAAGCCTTGAAAGACGCCATGAAAACTATTATTGATAGTATTAACGATCCGAGTTCCTCTTTGATCGCGGAAGATGTGATCGTTTTGGTACAGAGCAAAGTATGGCAACGTCGAAACAACGTCGCTGATTTAATTGTCGAATTGGAAATGGAAGAACTAACGCCAGATAAGCTCACGTTAGCACCAAGTGTATTGCAATATACAACGGCGCTGAAGTACAAGGGATTAGAGCGTAGAAATGTCATCCTAATTGTCGATAAACCCGATCAATTTACTCCTTTTGAATGGTATGTGGGCTGTACACGTGCCATTGACAATCTAAGTATTTGGCAATTGCATCCTTACCAAGAACACGAGGAAGACTAATATGCAATAGACCACCTCATTCAATAGATAAAATGACAGCTGTTGAGTTTGAAAATCAATAGTTTGGAAAAAGTACTTTTTCCAAACCATTGATTACTATATTTAATAATGAAGTTAGTGTTTAAAAACGGTCAACCCTATTTAGGGACGTTCACCCCTTTATCTCCCCTTGTTTATATTTGTTTGGGTGTTTGATGAACCTACACTGCATTTCGGTTTCCCATCACTCATTTTCCATTTCTATTTTTCGCTTTTTGACGGAGAACATACAGGTATAAACTTTCTGTTTTTTCTCTAGCCCAAGGGGTTTTTCTCAAAAACTTCAACGAAGAGTTAATGCTGGGATCATGCGTAAAACAACGAATGTTGATCTCCTTGCCCAAACCTTCAAAGCCTTGATAGTAATCGACTAATTCTGTTAGAATATCCACGAGTTTCTTTCCGTGTAAGGGATCTTTTGACGTTTCCATAGGACCTGTTTTCTGCAAAGATACCGTTTATTCTTGGTGTAGTGGGGATTAAACCTCCCAAATAGCTGTAAATAATAAGGATTAGAAGGCAAAAATAAACATTTTGAATCTGTTCTTCCCTTGCTAAGGTGATCGCTCCCCAAAAAAGCCAAGCCAAAAAAGGGAAAGAGGAAGTTTTCCTTCGTTTTATAAAAATGCCATAACAGTATAAGTTACGAAAATATTTTGAGTATAAAGCTGTTAAGTATCATCTCTTTACAAAAAAAATAGAAGGAACTTTAACTAAACAAATAATTTAGCTATGAAACAAAGAGTGCCCGTCTCACAAATTATGACAAAGGTATTAATCGCTGTACCCACGACGAAAAAAATAAGCGAAGTAAATCAATTATTTAACGAGTACAATATTCGACATATTCCCGTAGTAGAAGGAGATCAGTTGGTGGGGATTATTTCGAGTAATGACATTTTAAAAATTGGTTATAGTACAGCAGAAATGGATGTGGAAGCAATTAATGCCATCTATGATGCGTACAAACTAGAAGATATTATGACCGCTAATCCCATCGTAGTAGACGATGAAATAACAATTAAAGAAGTAGCCGAATTATTAGTTGAACAACAATTCCACTCATTACCAGTGGTGGACAAAAACAAAGCCTTGGTTGGAATTGTTACCACAACAGACCTCATTAATTATTTAATCGCTCAGTATTAACGATGGATGAGTTTTGCTTTTTAGCCTTCTATTCTTTTGAGTAGAAGGCTTTTGTTGTTTGGCTTTTATCTCACCTAATTTATATTTTGTTTTTGGTGTTCGATGAATATATCTCACTGATTTTATATTTTGTTTTAGTGTTCGATGAATATATCTCACTGATTTTATATTTTGTTTTAGTGTTCGATGAATCTTCACTTCGTTACGATTTTCACTTCGTTCCGATTTTGCCACGCTACGATTTGCTGTCAACCGTCAACTGATTAACCGTCAACTGTGCACAATCCACTCAAAAAAATACTACCTTTGTCGTTCACCAAGAAAAAAAAGAATGAATTCGTTTGTTGCGCTAGACTTTGAAACGGCTAATCAACATAGAAGTAGTGTTTGTAGTGTTGGATTAGTATTTGTTGAAGACAGAAAAATCGTAGATAAATACTACGAATTAATTAAACCAACCCCTAATTTTTATAGCTATTGGAATACCAAAGTACACGGATTAACGCAAAGTGATACCGCTCAAGCTGCGGAGTTTCCTGAGCTATGGGAATACTTACTCGATCGCATCAAAGATTTACCTTTGGTGGCGCACAATAGCGCTTTTGATCAGAGCTGCCTCAAAGCGGTTCTAGCGAGCTATAATCTACCGATACACCAGAATCCATTTTATTGTACCTTTCGCAAATCAAAGAGTCTATTTCCTTCTTTGCCAAACCACAAACTCGATACTGTATCTCAATACTTGGGATTTAAATTAGACAATCACCATCATGCTTTAGCTGATGCAGAGGCTTGTGCGCATATTGCTTTACAGGTATTTTAATGCTAGTTCAAATCAAATGGACTATTTAATTGTTGGAGATCCATGTGATGTCCTGTAATGTACTAACTAAGTTGTAACGAAATTTCAGTTCCTGTTTGCGGATTGGATAAAATGCTAAGCTCAGCTTCAATCAGTTGGGCTCTTTCTTTCATGTTAGTTAATCCAATTCCACGATGGGCAGTACGTTTAAATCCTTTGCCATTATCTTGAATCTTAAAGAGGATGTTGTGTGCTTCTAAGCTGATCTTCAACTTGCATAAACTCGCATTGGCATGCTTGTTTACATTCTGAAAGGCCTCTTGGATAATCTGATAAATATTTACTTTTTGTACGGTGGTTAAGTGTTCTAATGATAAATTGGGTTCAAAGAAAATAGAGAATTTTGTTTTGTTTTTATTAGACTGTTTACTCACCAGTTCAACGAGTAATTTTTCAAAAGATTTGTCCTGAAAGATTTGCTGCTGCGCAAAGGAATGCGAAATATTGCGTACCTTGTTTTCTAATTGAATTAATTCTTCAACTAACATCCCCTTGAGTTTTTCATTGGGATCCTCCAATAACTGCGTATTAAATCGCAACGTAAAAATACTGTTAATTACACCGTCATGCAGATCTTTCGCAATGCGATTGCGTTCTTTCAATATGGAGCTATTCTCAATGGTATTATTTTCCACAAGTAGATTTAAAATCTGTTCGTTTTTTGACTTTTGACTATTGGCATGTTCCAATTCTCTATTTTTGTTTTTCAAGCGAATAAAGATCAATCCAAAGAGTAAACCACCAATAGCTAAAAGAGCGGCTAAGGAGATGGAATAAATTTTTTGTTTGAGGGCTTCATTTTCTTTGGCAATCATCAAGGTTTTATACTCAATTTTTGCAAAACTCTCTTTCGTTTCTTTTTCTTGTTCTTCAATGAAATACGATAAATCGATAAGTTCCTGTATGCGTGCTGGTGTTTGTTCAGATGGAAAGAAAGTAAGCATACTCTCAATCATGCCTTTTTTCTGCTTGTATAGCTTGCTTTGATCAGCCAACTGATAGCCAGTATAGAGCCATTCTAAGGCAGCTTCAGGTTGTTGATCATCCAATAATACAATTGAAATTAAATCACAAATATCAATGGCATAGATGGAGTGATTTAATTCCTTGAAGATCGTATAGGATTCGATGAGATTTGGGATAACATCTGTTTTTTTGCCTTGAAGGTATAGCGTATAGTAATAGTTTGCATTAATCAAAGCATAGAGTTGAATGGGGTTATCTCCTTGTTTAAAATGGGCTAAGGCTTCTAGGAAGTAGTGTTCTGCTTGGTCGTATTGTTCTAGCTCCAAATAAGACATCCCAATATTACCTAAGAGATTGGATATTGCCATATGATAAACTTCTGCTGGGATGAGCTTGTGTTGCCCCTCATCGTTCTTTAGCTTCTCGTAGATGTCAAATAACATTGCTAATGCCTCTTGATGTTTTTGGGAGATAACTAAGAAAAAGGATTGCAGTTGATTGGATTCGATATAAATGGAACTGAGTGGAGAGTTCTTTAAAATACGCAACGATTTGTATAATTTAGCTTCAGACTCATTGTCAAATCCTACATTATACAATAGACGTGCTTGATAATAAATATTTTCTGCTAGTGCTAAACTATCTCCACTTTTAGCATATAGCGGTTCTGCTTTTAAGTAAAAAGAATAAACACTGTCTAATTGTTCATTGTCGTGATAAAAAACAGCCGCATTTTCGTATAAACGCGCTAGGCGTATATAGTCTTTGGATTTTTTAGCATCGCGTTCAACTAGGTCGTATACACTAAAAAAAGCAGAGGCATTACCTGCCCAACGCAGTTGATTTACAATACTATCTAGGTAAAGATGGTGTTCTTGTGTTTGGGGTAATTCAAGGATTTTAGTTACATCTGCTTCATATTTTTTAAAGATTTCTTCTTTTTGTGCTGGTGTTCGCTTAATTGCATATAAATTATCAATATCCGTTTGATAGGCCATTTGATCGCGATGGCAACTACTGATTAGTAAAAGCAGTAAAAAAAAAGTACAGTATCGATAAAACAAAGCAGAAGTGTAAAACATAAAGTAAGTGGTTTAAGGGAGGATGTTGTATTTGTTGTTGTATTTAGTAGCTTGTATTTTCAGATTAGCTCTTGGGGAGCTGAATGGTAACTAAGGTGTATTGACCAAGTTCAGATTCGATTTTTAGCTGTCCTTTATGGAGCGAAATAATCTTATAGGCCAAAGATAAACCCAGTCCCGTTCCTTGTATGCTAAACGCATTGGACGAACGATAGAAAGGAAGAGTTAGTTTTTCAATGTCTTCTGCTTTGATGCCAATGCCTTGATCTTTGACCTGAATAACAATCGCTGTAGGCGTAGTATCCAGAATGACGTCAACCTTTTGATTGTGGGAAAATTTATCGGCATTGAGAATAATATTAGAAAGAGCTAGACTAATCAGTTGTGCATTTCCATTGATGTGAACGTGATGAAACTCTTCCGTAGTATTGAAGATGAGATTCACTTTTAGCTTGCTGTGATGTAGTAGGAGATTGTCCAACGTATTCCACCAAAACGTTTCAAAGTGAATGGGCATTAAAACATGATTATTTTGATCTAACTTGGCTAATGTTAGTAAATTATTGAGAATCTGATCCGTGTTTAAAGTATGTTGTATAATTGCTTGTAGAGCCTGTTGGTAAGCTTCGGGCTCCCGTTCTTGACTTAGGGCAATTTCCGCTGTTCCTAAAACAGCAGCAATAGGGGTTTTTAATTCATGTGAAGCATGGGCTACAAAAGCTTTTTGGTTTTCGAAGGATTCGTGTAATCGTTCAAATAAGGTATTAATGGCTTCACTCAACGTTCGAATTTCATCTTTGGACATTTCAGTTGTAGAAATCGGTTCTGCTAAGGTATCAACATTTCGCGATTGCACGTGTTGAATGATATTCTTAATCGGGTTGAGGAAGCTTTCCGCAAATAAACGCGAAAGAGCAAAAGTAATCAGTAGGGCAATCAATAAGCTGATTAACATAATAGAGCGCAATTGTTTGAGCGCATCTAATCCTGTCTGATCTACAGCCTTAGCCATGACGATATAGTCACCTGAATTATCTTTGTACAAAACGCCAAAAACATAGTCATCCCCTTGTTTAAACCAAACCTTGTTGTCATGGACAACAGCTTCCAAAATGGCTTTATCCCATTTCAATTCGTTTTCTTCAATAAAAATAGGATTAAAATCAAGCGTGTAGATACGGATTTGCTCTTTTGGCAATGTGCGAGGAAATTTTCGCAACACTTCTTGGAACTCTGCAAAAGTAAAATTGTCTTCAGCTAAGTAGTTATGTCCCACAATATACGCGCGATCTTCCAATTGCTTAAAGAAATTTTTTTGCCAGTGGTTGGCCACAACAAAATAAATAGCGACAAGGACAATAGAAAGCAGAATGGCAAATAAACCTAAGAATTGAAGAGATAAGCGGGTGCGAATTTTCATTACAACTAGTTTTTATATGCAGCCTTGTATCGATCTTGAATTGATCTTGGATCGGGATGATCCTCAGAAAGCAAAAGAGCGTATACTGTTGCATGTGATGAACCATTTATAGCGATACAAGGGTATTGAATTGCGTCTATAAAGGTATTTTATTATTTAGAATAAAGAAAGGAAGTGCCGCTTGTTATTTATAATTGTTTTTTTGTATTATAAGGAAATTCGGGAAGGCAAATAAGAGGCAAGTAAATAGACAAGTAAATAGACAAGTAAATAGACAAGAAACGATGAGGTGAAATCGATTGTTTTAAGCTGCTGTTTTCTGGAGGAATTAAAGAGTTAAACACCTGTATTTAAAATCAAAAAAGCCACAGTGCTAAGAGTACTGTGGCTTTGTATAATTTTGTTCTGCTTCCAATTGGAAACCTGTAAAAAAACCTTATTTTTTAGTTCGAACCTCTTGCGCTTCGTATTCATCTTGATCAGCAACGAAGATTTTGAATCTTACTTCATATTCTTCTGGAACGTAGATTACAATTGGCATTCTACCATTGTAACGCGCTGTTTCAGGTTGAGCGGATACGAATAAATGACGTTTAGGAGCATCTGGACATCCCATTTGTGTAGAGAAGACATCTCCTTTGCTCGTAAATACGTAGTAATCATACCCCCAACCTTGTAGGTCTTTTTTCTCTAAAGTTCCCATTAAACCATAGTTGTTACAACCATCAACTTCCATCATCTTACCTACCGTAAACTCGATTTTTTTATTTGCATCTTGTTTAGAATGGGGTACTTCAATTACCATTTGCTTGTATCCTTTCTCCGGTTTTGGGAAAATAGAAACATCTACTTTTTGTGCCATAGCTCCTGTAGTTAAACTTAAAAAAACAAGGAATAATCCGATTACTTTTTTCATGCTAAATTTTGTTATTAAGAATTAGTTCGATAAAGTTACTAATTTAATGGTGGATGACTGAATTTTTAGTAAAAAATTAGGGTTTTACCTTTCTTTGTTTTCATTTGTCTCCGTTGCGGCATCGCTAAAGGACACGTGAAAATGATGGAGTTCTTCAGCAAAGGAATACGAAATAGTCCAATGGTGTACTTTGCAGATTTCCTGTACAATAGACAACCCCAATCCCGTGCCGTTTTTTTCTTCTGTAGCCCGATTAAAGCGCATAAAAATGCGATCTGAATCCAAGGCAACCGCTCCTGTATTGGATAGTTGAATACCTGTAGCATCTAGATTTAAGTGAATACGTCCACCTGAAGGTGTGTATTTGATTGCATTGGTGACTAAATTGCTAAATAGGGATTCCAATAGGGTATAGATTCCCTCCACATTGATTGTAGCCTCTATTTTTTTGGTCAATAACACCTCTTTTTCCGCCGCTAATTCTTCGAAAAACATCCACTGAGAAGAAAGCAGTTCGGCCAAGTTAATCGGTTGAAAATGTTGAAAGCGATTGTTTTCAATTTTCGCCAAAAGCAATAGGTTTTTGTTGAGTCGATTGAAACGCGAAGACACGTTGTATAGCGACTGTACCAAGTGCATCTGCTTTTGGGTTAGGTCCGTATCTTGTAAGAGCAAGTCCAATTGAGAGCGAAAAACAGCCAAAGGAGTTTGCAGTTCATGGGATGCATTGTCTATAAAAACACGTTGCTGCTTATACACCATAAGGTTGTTGGCAATTAGATGCTGTAAGTTGGTATTGAGTCGGTTGAATTCGAGTATTTCAGTTGGTTCAAAAGCAGGTACATTGCCTTTCTCTAGGTTGTAATGTTCAATCTGATTGAGGGTTTGATAAAAAGGCGCCCACAGTTTTTTTGCTAAAAATTGCTGAATGAATACCGTAGACAAAAAGAAAATCAACACAATCAACCCATATTCATAGAGCAGCGTATGAAGCAAATCTCCTGGTTCTACCATGGCAATTCGCGCCAGTAAAATATAGGGTTGTGACTCTATTGTGATCGGTGTATACAACGTTCGGTAGCCCACTTCATAACCTTCTGCGGGATTAAAAAAGGAAATGAGTTGAGGTTGGTTCACCACAATAGATGCATCCGGTGGAATGATCAGCAAATCGTAGTTGTATCTATTCCAAATCTCTATTTCGGGAATCGTAAGTTCCTCTAAGTAGTTTTGGGTGAAGTCATGGGTGCGATACTCAATTAGTTCATCCAAATCTTCGGCATAACAAAACTCCATGACCCAATAAAACAAAGGAGCACAGCCTATAAACAGCAGTCCCGTGTACAGGATAAAATAACGTTGATACGTATTTAATAAGCTTTTCATTCTTCGATCCATTGATAACCAATTCCGTAAATTGTTTTGATGGTACCCTCACATTGATGATCCTGTAATTTGGCTTTTACATTTTTAATATGAGCATACACAAAGTTTTGATTGTCTAACATATCAGCCATATCACCTGAAAGGTGTTCCGCAATGGCATTTTTTGACACCACGCGTTTTTTGTTTCCAATCAGGAATAACAGTAAAGCATATTCCGATTTAGTCAACAAAACGGGGGTATTATTTACCGTTACCTGTTTGCTCAAAAGATTAATAGTAACATTTCCCGATTGTAATTCGTTGGTTGCCGTTGCCAATCGACGTCGGAGTTGGGCGTGAATGCGAATGCTCAATTCGGGAAGAGCAAAGGGTTTAGCCAAATAATCATCGGCACCTAATTCGAGCCCCTGAATCTTGTCTTCTAAGGCATTTCGAGCCGAGATAATCAAAATAGAACTATCTATTTTTAGCGCCTTGATTTCTTCCAAAAGCAAAAGCCCATCTCCTCCAGGTAGACCCAAATCCAACAGAATACAATCATAGCTGTAGAGCTTCAGTTTTTCAAGTGCCTCTTGATAGGTAAACGCTTGTTCACACAGGTAATTTGCCTCTAAAAACTGCGCCATATTATGGGATAATTCACGCTCATCCTCAATGAGTAAGACTTTCATACAAACTAGATTTACAACAAAGGTATCCTATAAATTTATAGAAATTTTGAATTTCTTGTTTCATTCTTTTTTTTATTGAAGAAAGAAGTGAAAAAAGTTTAAAATTCAAAATTTCTACAAAATGAGGTGGTCTATTTGTAGCTGTAAACTGCGCATTATGTGTCGCAGTTAGTTGTAAAAATCAAGATTTGTATGAAACGTTTTACTTCCCTTTTTTCTTCCCAATCCACTACATGCCTAACCTTGATGTTGACCACCGCAAAGCGATTTATCACGATGGCGCTGGTGCTTGGTTTTAGTCTTCGCTTGGTTTTAGCCTTTACAGTCAAAGAGGATTTAACTGCTTTATCACTTTTTAAACTTCTCGTATTGGGATTGATCAATGATGCTTGTTTTACTTGGATCATCGGTTTTTTTATTTGGTTGGAACTCATTTCCGTTTCGCAAGCAAAATACAAAAAGCCTTGGGGGTATTTTATTTTTGGAACCTACCTTGCTTTATTGCTGTACGTGTGTTTTTTCAATACCATTTTTCACGAATACGGCAATGTCGTTCCAACGATTGCCCAGGGATTCTTTTTGTTTAAAACGGTGAGTTTTGGCTTGCGTTTTGCGTTTCCGAAACTCCGTGCTACATGGAGCTATAGTGTATATGTACTGCTGATCTTTATTTATGCTGTTGTATTGATTCAATTTTTAACACTAGGCGAGTATTTATTCTGGGATGAATTTGGTGTGCGCTACAATTTTATTGCTGTGGATTACTTGATTTACACCAATGAGGTCGTGGGAAATATTGCAGAATCCTATCCAATTAAAACGATTCTTTTTGGCGTGGGGGTATTGGCGAGTGCGATGACCTATCTTATCGTATATGGGAGCAAACAAGCCTTTGAACAACCGATAGCATCGAAACAAAAAGTAGGGGTAAGCCTCGGGTATTTTATCCTTGCACTTGGAAGTATAGGCATGATACAGTATACCACGCGTTTTCAATCCACTGAGAATGTATATTACAATGAGTTGCAAGCCAATGGAGGCTATAAATTTTACCAAGCTTTTTGTAGCAGTAGCTTGGATTACAACCGTTTTTATGAAAAAATAGACGAGGAGAAAGCCCAAGCGTTAATCCATTCGATCTATCAGAGTCAAGGGCCAAACAATCAACAACATATTGTGGATTCGCTTCCCGAGATCAAAAAGAATATTGTTTTAATTACCGTAGAGAGTTTAAGTGCTTCGTTCATGGAACGCTATGGAAATACGGATCAAATTACACCAAATCTCGATCAAATAGCCAAGGAAGGTTTGGTATTTGACAATCTATTTGCCGTGGGAAATCGCACAGTGAGAGGACTAGAAGCTGTAACGCTATCGCTACCACCTAGTGCTGGAGAAAGCATCGTTAAACAGGAGAATAATTCAGATTTGTTTTCCATGGGAAAACTATTGAAATCAAAAGGATATACCGTACAATATCTCTATGGGGGTGACAGCTATTTTGACAATATGAAAACCTTCTTTGGAGGAAATCACTATGAGATTATCGATAAAAGTGCCCTAGATAAAAGTGAAATTACTTTTAGCAATATTTGGGGTGTATGCGATGAGGATATGTTTGCCAAAGCACTAAAAATATTTGATGCAAATAGTAAAACAGGACAACCGTTTTTCAGCCATATTATGACGGTCAGCAACCACCGACCTTATACCTATCCCGAAGGGAAAATCGAGGTTGCAGGTGAGGCACAATCCAGAGATGGCGGAGTAAAATACACGGATTACGCCATCGGAACGTTTATCGAAACGGCCAAAACAAAACCGTGGTTTAAAGATACGGTATTCGTTATTATTGCCGATCACTGTGCATCGAGCGCAGGAAAAGCAAGCTTGCCCTTGGAGCGCTACCACATTCCCGCTGTGATTTATGCCCCTGGATTTATTGCACCCAAAGCGGAAGAGCGTTTGCTTTCTCAGATTGACGTCATGCCAACGCTATTGGGATTGTTGCATTTTTCGTATGAATCTCAATTTTATGGACAAGATATCTATAAACCTCAGTATAGCGAACGCGCCTTTATCGCTACCTATCAGAATTTAGGGTATTTGGAAAACAATATACTGACCGTGCTATCACCCAATCGCAAAGTGGAGCAGTTTCAGGTAGAAAAGAATAATCAGGAATATCACATGCAACCCAAAAAAGAATTGGATAAGCGACTGGTAGATAAAGCGATAGCAAATTATCAGCTATCGAGTAGAAGTGAGGGTTAACAGTTAACGGTTAACAGTTTACAGTTAACTGTTTATGTGACAAATCGAAATGCAGTGAAATCTTCACTGCATTTCGATTTGTCATTTATCTCATTTGTTTTTTTTGTTCGATGAATATATCTCATCTAGCTTATATTTGTTTTGGTATTCGATGAATATATCTCATCTAGTTTATATTTTGTTTTGGTATTCGATGAATATATCTCATCTAGCTTATATTTGTTTTGGTATTCGATGAATATATCTCATCTAGTTTATATTTTGTTTTGGTATTCGATGAATATATCTCATCTAGCTTATATTTGTTTTGGTATTCGATGAATCTACACTTCGTTACGATTTTCACTTCGTTACGATTTCCCATCTCCCATTTCCCATTTCCCATTTCCCATCTCCCATCTCCCATCTCCCTTTTCCATTAAGAAATATAATTCCAAATACTCGTATTCTGATTCAAGCGATGTAATTTCTCTTTAATTTTACTATTATCGGGTTGTTCTAGTGTGGGGTCTTCTTTGAGTAACTGGATGGCTTGATGTCGGGCGTAGTGTAAAATCTCCTGATCCTGTACAATATCGGCAATTTTTAGTGGGAGTGTACCACTTTGTTGCGTTCCCATAATATTACCAGGGCCACGGAGTTTAAGATCGACTTCGGAAATCTCAAAACCATCATTGGTACGGCACATGGTTTCCATGCGTATTTTACTGTCATTACTCAATTTATCACCTGTCATCAAGATACAGAAACTCTGTTCAGCGCCTCGACCTACACGTCCGCGTAATTGGTGCAATTGCGATAACCCAAAGCGTTCAGCACTTTCAATAATCATGACCGAGGCATTAGGTACATTTACCCCGACTTCAATCACAGTGGTAGCCACCATAATATTAGTTTCCCCTTTGGCAAAGCGATCCATTTCTTTGTCTTTTTCGGCAGGAGTCATCTGGCCATGCACAATACTCACGCTGTATTGTGGAAGAGGGAAGTCTCGTGAAATCCCTTCATAGCCCTCCATTAAGTTCTTGTAATCCAGCGTTTCGCTTTCTTCAATTAGGGGATAAACAATATAGACTTGTCTTCCTTTGGCAATTTCTTGTTTAATGAAGTGCCAAACAGCCAAGCGTTTTCCTTCAAAGTAGTGCATGGTTTGAATGGGTTTACGCCCAGGAGGAAGCTCATCAATCACCGAAATATCCAAATCGCCATATAAGCTCATGGCTAATGTACGGGGAATAGGCGTAGCGGTCATCACTAAAATATGAGGTGGAATGGTATTTTTCTTCCAAAGTTTTGAGCGTTGCTCCACGCCAAATCGGTGTTGTTCATCAATGATAGCCAAGCCTAAGTTTTTGAAGATCACTTTATCTTCAAATAGGGCATGCGTACCGATGAGAATGTGTAAACTGCCCTCTTCTAAGTCCTGGTGAATCACCCGACGTTCTGCTGTTTTTGTAGAGCCCGTAAGTAATTTTACCTGAATCCCTAGCGGAGCAGCCAGTTCTGAAATGCCGATAAAGTGCTGGGTAGCTAAGATTTCAGTTGGCGCAACAATACACGCTTGAAAACCATTGTCTAAAGCAAATAGCGTGCTGATAAAGGCAACAATCGTCTTTCCAGATCCAACATCCCCTTGGAGGAGACGATTCATCTGAGCAGGTGCACCTACGTCATTGCGGATTTCTTTGATTACCCTTTTCTGTGCATTGGTCAAAGGAAAGGGGAGGTGATGGCTGTAAAACGTATTGAAATACTCCCCAATATGTGTAAAAGGAAATCCTTGAATCTTGCCTTTACGCGCAATATTTTTAATTAAGAGTTGCATCTGAATGTAAAACAACTCTTCGAATTTTAATCGAAATTGAGCCTTGTTCAGCTCATCTGGATTTTTGGGAAAATGAATATTCACCATCGCTTGATTCATCGGCATTAACCCCAATTTACTGCGCAGAGATTCCGGCAGGGAATCGCGAAATAAAGGATAGGTTTCCTGTACCAATTGATGCAGAAGCTTATTCATTGCTTTATTGGTGATACGCGCACCCAATTTTTCCGTCGATGGATACACCGCTTGCATGGTTGAAGCCAAATTATTTTGGTGTTCTTCCAGGGTTTCCATTTCAGGGTGAGGCATGGAATAGGTATAGTTAAAGTGATTCAGCTTGCCAAAAATAACATAAGGCATATTGAGCTTTAAATTCTCTTTGATCCATTTGAATCCCTGAAACCAAACAAGCTCCAATTGACCCGTTCCGTCTGTAAAAGTAGCTACTAAGCGTGTTCCTCTTTTTTGTTCCACCGTTTTAAGGTGAATAATTTTACCGATAAGCTGAACTTCTGCTAAGGTAGTTGTCAGTTCATTGACCTTATAATAACGCGTGCGATCAATATATCGATTGGGGTATAGATGTAGTAAATCACTGTACTTAAAAATACCTAGTTCTTTTTTGAGTAAGTCACCGCGTTGAGGGCCAACTCCTTTCAAGTATTCAATAGGGGTGTCAAGTAAGTTATTGTACATGGTTTAAATCAAATCTAATTAAAAGCCTAAGATACGGGTTTTTCACAGAATACATCAAGGAGTTTTTGAGAGAAACCTTCGCAAGTTTAAGGTGATTTTTTGCTTTTGTTGTGTTTTTCGATTGCTTATGTTTTACAAAAAATAGACAACAGGTAAAATACGTCGTTTCTCTTTTTTTTAAAATTTATCAGGAGACATGTAGGAATTGTCAATATGAAAGTTGTGAAGAACCTACGCATAGGTGGAGTTATGAACCTTCGGTATATCGCGTGAGTGTACCAAGAAAGAGGTGAGCAATCACTTGCTCAATTTAGCGCTTACCTATAAATTAAAGTTGAACAAGAAGTAAAAAAAGGCCCGTTGTTTTTTCCTGAACTTCACAAGAAGTTAACAAGGGGAATTGGCATATTTCGGTTATTTGGCGTATTTTAGAAGGATACTTAACGTAGATTAAGTGAGAAGGTGAAAAAACAGGTGTATTTTTACCACTATAGAAAATAAACGTATAAAACCTGATAGATTATGTCAAATGTAGATTTAGTTATTGAAGAAAGAGCTGCGAGTATAGGTAATTTTTTAGTGGGGCGATTACTGCCCTTTCGCCAAAAGAGAACAGTAGGTCCGTTTGCTTTTATTGATCACATGGGCCCAGTAGCGGTAAAAGATCACGATAATTTAGACGTTGACCCTCATCCTCATATTGGTTTATCTACATTGACCTACCTCTTTGAGGGGTCTATTATGCATAGAGATAGCTTGGGAAGCCATGTTGAGATCACACCTGGAGCGGTAAACTGGATGACAGCCGGACGTGGCGTAGTACATTCTGAACGCATGCCTGTCAATGTTCGTCAAGAACGACCAGATATGGTCATGCACGGCTTGCAAATTTGGATCGCCCTACCCAAAGAACTCGAAGAAATTGAACCATCCTTTGTCCATATTGAAGCCAAGGAATTGCCAAGTTGGCAAGAAAATGGGGTGGACTATAAACTAATTGCTGGAAAAGCCTTAGGTTATGAATCCCCTGTTCCGGTACACAGCCCTTTATATTATATCGAAATAAAATCCAAAGATGCAGCTAAAATAAATATTGGCGCAGGCTTATTTGGAGAATCAGCCTTGTATATCCTTGAAGGGGAAGTGAAAAGTGGCGAACATACCTATGGTAATAAGAATATCCTCATTGCCAATGACAGTACGCTATGTGAATTTGAAATGGCTCCCAATACAACAGTATACATCTTTGGCGGTGATCCACTGCCAGAAGAACGCTACATCCTCTGGAACTTTGTGTCCCATGATGTCAATCGCCTCGAAAAAGCCAAACAAGATTGGATTGATCAAAATTATGAGGCCTTTCCACGAATTGAAGGAGATGATACAAGCTATGTCCCTTTCCCAGAAGGAATGAAAAATTTTAGAACTAAAACGAGTGACTCATCAAAATAAAACTATGGAAGTAAAAGTAACGGCCACTTTAGGCACAACCTTATATCAAACAGAAGTAAAAGCAGGAAAACACAGGATCATTAGCGATGAACCGACCGATTTAGGAGGTGGAGATACAGGATTAAATCCATTTGAATTATTAGCCTCTTCATTGGCTAGCTGTACAGCAGCAACCTTGCGCATGTATATGGATATGAAAAAATGGGCGGTCGAGCAAATTGTAGTAACGGTTGAAATGGAAGACGATAAACCCAATAAGATAGCGAACTTTAACCGAACTATTCAGTTTATAGGCGGAAACCTAGACGAAGATCAGCAAAAACGCCTCTTGACAATTGCAGAAAAATGTCCAGTTCACCGAATAATAACGGGTAATGTTGCCATTGCAACAGCCATAAACAACTAAGTACACATGGAAATAAAACACGAACAAACCCCAACCAAAGGTGCTTTTACCGCTTGGATTGACGGAAAAAAAGCAGGAGAAATGACCTATAGCGTGGCTGGTGACTCGATGATTATTGTCGATGCCACCCATGTAGATGAAGCATTTAAAGGACAAGGGGTAGGCGGAAAGCTATTACACGAAGGCGTAATTCCCTTTGCCAAAGAAAAAAAAGTCAAAGTAATGCCCTTGTGCCCTTTTGCTAAAGCGATGTTTGATAGACATCCAGAGCTGGCAGATTTGCGTGCATAACTAAGGAAGTAGTAATAATAATTGATAGAAAAGACTTAGTAGACAAAATAAGGAGACAAGACCCTCCTTTGTCTGCTAAGTTTTTTTACCTTTGTATGAAGTTTAACTGCTATAAATATTGCTTTATGAATGAAAAAACATCCTTTGGTTTATGTTCAACAATAGAAGTACCTTTTGCTATTCAAGCGATGGGGAGTTGTTGGTCAAAGAAGGGCTTATTAGTAGCAAACTATGTATGTACAGATGCTGAAGACCCGACTACATTTGAATTGGTGTATACTTTAATCGATGAAGAGGGCAATAGACGAGAAATCGTCGAATCAGAAGGTGTCCTACCTACGTTGTTCTTAAATCCTATGGCGACAAACTTTGTTGCAGTACTTGAGGATAAAGACGAGACAGCCGCTCGACAAATTCTACCCATTTTTAAACGCGATAAAACAGGGCATTTCTGTTTTGATAAAGATTTAGCGGGACGATTTGTAGGGTGTACAAAGGCATCTACCATCTTTTATGAAGTAGATATCTGGAAAGAAAGTAAACAAGACGTGATGACCTGTCTGACTTTTCAAGAAAACGATATTTTAGGTGGAAAACAAATTACCGTTCCCATGCCAAAAGGAAATAAGGTATGGGTGCAAAATAATGAAATACACCTCATAACTGAAGTGGAATCGGGTTGGTTACACCGTCAAATAAATGAAAGCGGACAAGAAGTACGCAGTCGTGTGTTGGAATTTGATTTTCCTTTTGTACACGAGGCACTCTCGTTGTCTTTTGATACAAAATCCTACTTGTTATGTGAAGAAAATGGCGAAATTGGCTTGGTTGAAATTGACGAACAAGGCAATTGTCTCTATGGTGAATTGTACAACCTAGGGGATGAGTTCTTCGGAACTTGGCACCCACAACAGGTAAATGAGGAAACAACAGCTGTACAATTTACAACCGAACACGGTAATGGTTGGCTCGTAATCCGCCAAGATCAACTGGTGGAATTGGTGTACAACAAAAATAAAAGCGGGTATAAAAATTTGCTTTCTGGTGAGGTGTTTACCTTGGAAACAAATGATTTAGCCGTTTCTTCTATTAGCCCCATCACAGCAAATAAAATAGGTATTGTGTTTCATCCTCGTAAAGCTAGAAAGGAAAAGTACCAGAAGGTTTATGTGTTGCAACACGAGATATAGGGGGGGGACAGTTAACCTTGACGGTTTTCTCTTCTTGTGGTGTTACTTGCAGGCGGGATCTCACTGAATTTCTATTTGTTTTGGTGTTCGATGAATCTACGCTACGCTTCGATTTATCTCACTTAGTTAATATTTATTTTAGTGTTCGATGAATCTACGCTTCGCTACGATTTGTTCGTTGTGCGGTTTATCTCACTTAGTTAATATTTATTTTAGTGTTCGATGAATCTACGCTTCGCTACGATTTGTTCGTTGTGCGGTTT
>NZ_JBMVQX010000022.1:0-62972 GCF_050522745.1 Myroides sp. C15-4
TTTTTGTATTATTGTATAACTTTTTAAAGTGGCACCATTTGACCGAAATAGGTGGCACGGTCTGACCGAAATACCCAGTAATGGCACTTTTTAAAATAAGCCCTCGTTCCTTACAACGCTACCGCTCAGACGGTAGACTTCCTTATTATACAATTAGTGGTAAACTCTACTACAAACGCTCAGATGTCAATCAGTTTATCAGAGAATGTTTTAAACATCCTGTACGCAAGAAGTAAATAGCAGCTAAAAGCCAAGAGTGACCTTTAAAGCATACTATTTACTGACCAGGCTCTCTTGGCTTTAGTTTTAAGTTTTTAATCATTTAAAACTAGGTATTATGAGTACAGAAATCACCCAAAGACAAGTAGAGCACGATGTGCTTCTTGTCAATGACAAAACAAAAAACAAGATTCAAGTAGTAAAGGGATTAGATAAAGATGGAAAACTTGAAACCGTACCAGCTACAAAAAAGAATCAAAATCAATTTTTAAAAGTAGATCGCCATGGTGATTTCTTTTCCAACTTCTTTTCTAATTTTTTCAGCCAACTTAAAAATCCAACACAGTTTACTTTTTTTAGAGTGCCGGAACTATTGACAATCAAGATGGCTAACCAAATGCAAAAGGAGCTTAAGCAATCAGGACCTACTCATGAACTGTTTTTAAAACATGAGATAACAGAGATAGGCAATGAGCCAAAGAAAGAAAACAAGGTAGCTGAACCCACAAAAGAAGAGGGAAAGCACAATTCCAACAAGTTTGATATTAAAGATATTGATTGGGATTCACTCTCAAGACTTGGCCTTTCAAAAGAGAAGCTTCAAGAAATGGATTTATTAGAACCACTCTTACAAGGCTATAAAACCAAGGATTTAGTGGCTGTAAATCTTGATTTAGGCTCAGCGGTGTTTTCTTTGGATGCAAGACTGTCTTTACAGAAAAACGAAGAAGGTAAGGTGGTTATGGCACTGGAAGGAGTAAAAAAATATCCAAACTTAAATGTACCGCTTTATGGTCATGAGTTTTCAAAGCAGGATAAACACAACCTTTTAAAAACTGGTAATATGGGCAGGGTAGTGGATCTTGTCCATCCAACAACAAAGGAGAAGATTCCATCGGTTGTGAGCGTAGATAGACTAACCAATAACCTTGTAGTGACAAGAGTTGAAAAAATGCAGCTACCACAAGAGGTAAAAGGAATTGTTTTAAGTGAACAGCAACTCCAAACTTTAAAAGAAGGTAAACCACTTCTTGTAGAAGGAATGACTTCAGCTAAAGGGAATTTATTTAATGCTGAGATTCAGTTTAACGCAGCTAAAGGTCATATTGAGTTTTTGTTTGACAATACTAATAAACAGAATCAGAATCAATCACAAAACCAATCTCAACTCTCTGATGATTTAAAAAGTTTTAGAGGGAAAGAACTTACTGAAAAACAGCAAGGTGATTTATTGGAAGGCAAGGCTGTTTATATCAAAGATTTGTTAGATAAAAGAGGGAATACGTATCAAGGCTATGTGACGTATAACAAAGAAACCAAGCAGGCTGATTTCTCTTTCCAAAAACCGAACAAAGAACAGCAGTCAAAGGCGCAATCACAAGCAGAAAAACAAACGGATGAGCCAAAGAAAAGCAAAGGACGTAAAATGTAAAGCTAAAGACTATGATTGTAATTCTTGCAGAAAAACCAAGTGTAGCTAGGGAGATAGCAATGCTTGTTGGAGCCAAAACAAAAAAGGATGGTTACATAGAAGGAAACGGCTACTGTGTTACTTGGGCATTTGGTCATTTAGTATCACTAGCTATGCCTGAAGATTATGGATTTCAGGGCTTTAAAAGAGAAGCTCTGCCTATCTTACCAAGGTCATATTTGTTACTTCCAAGAAAGATCAAAAAAGCAAACAAATACACTTCTGATCCAAGGGCTTTAAAACAGCTTAAAGTCATTGATAAACTCTTTAAAACGTGCTCAGAGATTATTGTAGCTACAGATGCAGGTAGGGAAGGAGAGCTTATCTTCCGCTATATCTACCAGTATCTAAATTGCGATAAACCTTTTAAAAGGTTGTGGATAAGTTCATTAACTGAAAAAGCTATTAAAGAGGGCTTACAAAACCTTAAGGTAGGAAGTGAATTTGACGGACTTTTTAGAGCAGGCCACAGTAGAAGTAGAGCAGACTGGCTTGTTGGAATAAACGCCTCACAAGCACTAACTGTGTCAATGAATGATTCGGTGTATTCACTTGGTAGAGTACAAACTCCAACGCTGAGTCTTATCTGTGAACGGTATTTAGAGAATACTTCCTTTAAAAAGAAACTATATTATCAAATAGAACTACAACACTTAAAAGACGGTATATTATTTAAATCGCTCTCAACTGATAAATGGGATGATAAACAAAAGGCAGAGCAAGCACTCAAACTCATTCAAAAAGAACATGAAGTTAAAATACAAAAGGTTGAAAACAAAACAATAAGAGAAGAGTCTCCACTTCTTTTTGATTTAACCTCACTTCAAAAAAGAGCCAATGAGCTGTTTGGTTTTTCAGCCGATGAGACGCTCAGTATTGCTCAAAGCTTGTATGAAAAGAAGTTTATCACCTATCCACGGACATCGAGTAAGTATATTCCAGAGGATTTATGGACTGAGGTTCCTAATTTACTAAAGGTACTTTCAGATGATAATAGGTATAGTAACCTACTTTTAAAATTAAAGATGGTAAGGCTTAATAAGAAAATAGTTAATGATGTAAAAGTTACTGATCATCATGGGCTATTAACTACAGATAGACTTCCTTCAGCTATTAACGCTAAAGAAGAGAGCATCTATCATCTGATAGCTCAAAGAGTATGGGAAAGTATATCTGAACCTTGTGTAAAAAAGCAAACTGAGGTAACTTTAAGTGCTATGGATTATGAGTTTAGTTTTAAATCATCTTCAATAATAGAGCTTGGATGGAGAGAGATAAGAAAAGAACTTTCTACTACTGACGAGGTAGTAATAGATTTACCTGATTTACAACAAGGCGAGAATCTAAAAATTAAAGAATCAATTGCTCTTGAAAAATCAACAAGACCAAAAGCTTTATATACAGAGAGTTCACTTTTATCAGCTATGGAAAACGCTTCTAAAGAGGTAGAAGATAAATCACTTCAGACCGTTATTAAAGAAGTTGGAATTGGAACAGCAGCTACAAGGGCTTCTATTATTGAAACGCTTTTAAAAAGAGACTACATCACAAGAAAAGCTAAGTCGCTTGTTCCAACTGAGAAAGGACTCAAAGTGTATGAAATAGTCGAGGATAAACTTATCTCCGATGTACTTCTAACAGCTAAGTGGGAATCTGCTTTTAAAGAAATTGAAGAGAATAAAACCAATATGGAAGATTTCCATAGGCAAATTGAGGCTTATACTACAGAGATAACAGCAGAGCTTTTAGCTACTAAATCAATCACAGAAACAGATCATCTATCTTGTCCTAAGTGTAAAGGGCATACACTTCAACTAAGAGAAAAGGTAGTGAAATGTTTAGATACTGATTGTAGTTGGGTGTTGTTTAGGGAGGTATGTGGAGTAAAACTAACTATTGATGATATCACTGACCTAATACAACAAAGCAAAACTAAACTCCTAAAAGGATTGAGAAGTAAAGCAGGGAAAAAGTTTGATGCTTACCTTATCTTAAAAGAAGATTGTACTACAGGGTTTGAGTTTAAAAACAAGTAACTAAAATTAAATAAATAAAAAGGAGTTATCTAAAAATCAGGTAACTCCTTTTGATTTATATCTATTAGTGTTTATGCTTTTTAGCATGTTTTTTCTGTTGTCCAGGAGCGTAAGGTTTAGCAGACTTTGATCCTGTTACTTTTTTCATTTGTCCAGGAGGTACATCGTTATTTCCATGTGATTTTACATGTACAGAACAAGAAGCTAAAAGTAAAGTCGTTAAGGCTAAGACACCTAATTGTTTAATTCTTTTCATATTTTTTGTATTACTATTTAGTAAGATAAAAAGTACTGATTTGTTTGTACTTATTTAAGCTTATTAAACAATGAGAAAACAAAGTTAAATAAATTTTAAAACCCATCCGTTTAAAACTAATAAAGTAAAACAAGAAGTTATCTAATTCAGATAGCTTCTTGTTTTAAAAACTAATTGAAATAATCAATTAACTATTTCTAAATACATGACCATTTTCATAAGTATAATCAGTCATAAAAAGATCTCTAGCAAAGCTGTCATAATCAAAGTATGATTTTACAAAATCAGATAAATCGTAACATTCATCAATGATTTGATAAGCGAAATCTTCTTCACTGTTATAATATCCTTGATAATCATCTTCAAATGATTCAAATAACGAATCTATATCATCAGATTCAATATTGTAATTACCAATGCTTATCCAAGCTGAAAGAGCTTCTAAGGTTTTATAATCTAAATCTGATATTTTTTCAATGATTGAAAAGGTATTTTCTGAAAGACTACTTTCTGAGATTAATACAGATGGGATGTTTTCCCAATCTTGAAACATAAACTCTGGATCTATTTCATCACAATGTAGTTCTGTACAGAATTCATAAAATTCTTCTATAGAGCTAAAGTTACTTAACTCAATCCATTCTCCTTTAATTGAACCATCGTTATACTTAGCATAAGTACCAACATAAACTTTTGAATGTATTAAATTTTCCATGATAAATAGTATTTTGACCTTAGGGTCTGGTTAATTTCATGGCATTTGAGTTTTGATTTTTAGGTTAGGCAAGTTTTACAAAATAAATACGCTCATAGTGTGAGGAAGATTTATTGCGGTAATCCATAGGACATGAATTTGTAAGAGCTAAAAGCTAAAAAATTTTGCCTATTGAAATACCAGTGCTAAGTCATTGACTAATACTATCTAAATTTTAATACTTCTTATGTTTGTAGTTAATTTTAAATAATGAATAAGGGATTATTGTTTAATGAGTACAAGGAGTGTTATGTTAAAGCTAGATCAAGAAACACTGTATTAACTGATTTAGAAATAAAGAATAAAACGCTCTATTTTAAAAGAGGAGGAATCATAGGGGGAATTTTAGGCATTCTGATAGTAATACTTTTATTTCCAAATAATTTATGGTCTTTTAGATTTTTAATGTTTTTTATTAGTTTATTTTCTTCAATTTATATTTCTCTTTGTCTGTTTGATATACTCAAAGCAATTAGAGTATTTCGAGATAGTAAAATGGAGAATTTGAAGAATATCCTAAAAGGAGATTGGAGAACTCAAAGTATGAAGAAAGATGAACAAGTTAACTTTAAGAATAATTTAATTGCAAAAGAGATTTTACAAAAAGATAATGAACAGAAAAATGTAATTATACTTGAAGCTGATTTAAAACACCTTCTATCTCTTGTTGATAGAAAAAAAACTAATTTTAAAGATACTATTAACTCAAATAGTAAAATTATAGTTTTTTTCATGGGAGGTATTTGGACTTTGTACATAAAAGAGGTAAGTAGTAATACTTCGTTGTTAAACGTAGTTTTCTTAGGCCTTACTCTTTTTGTAGCAGTGTATTTCTTTAAATGGTATGTAAATAAAATAGTTTTAGATGAGGTAAAAGAATGTTTAGTTATTTGTGATGAACTTACTGAAATTAAGAACAATATTATAAGAAAGGATAACTAAAAAAATAAAAGCGTCATAAGACGCCTTCATCAGCAAAAGAGTAATAACTCTCAGAAGTTATTATTAAATGATCTAAAAGAGCAATATCAAGTATTTGACTTGCTTGTTTAATTTTTTGAGTGATTTGTCTATCTGCATCACTTGGCTGTAATTTTCCAGAAGGATGATTATGTACTAAGATAAAAGCAGTTGCTTTTGCTTTTAATAAAGCAGCAAATATCAATCTAAGATCAACGACTGTTCCAGTAATACCACCTGATGATATTTCAAGAACACCAAGTACTCTATTGTTGTTTGAAAGCATAAGTACATTAAATTGTTCTAATAGTTCAATCTTATTTTCATCCCATGCTTTTAAAGCTACTTCAAAAGCGGAGTAAGAAGAGTCAATACGTGGTCTTTCAGATACTTTAACTTTAGACTTGTAGATTAGTTCTATCTCTGATGCCACTAACCAATTGTTGTTTAAAACTGCACTTTCCATAATATTATATTTTTAAATTAATTATGGAGCAGCTATAGGTAATGCTTAAGCAAGCTCAAAAAGCAACGCAATAAAGCGTAGACAAGGTCAAGCATTTATGGGGGAATTTTTTGAAAGCGAACCGCGGAGTATTACCTAGCTTAGTGAGAGAATTGATAAAAAATAAAACCACTACTAGCTTAAAGAACTAAAAGATAAGACTACTTCTTCTTATTAATCAAATGAGCCAATTCAGGATCGTTTTCAATGCGTTTGAGCTCGGATTCTATAATAGACTCAACATCAAGTTTAACTTGCTTGTAATTCGCTTGAATCGTCTGATCTAAGGTATTATTACCCTTAGCATCTAAAAAAGAAGTTATCTGAGGTATCTTTTGATAGGATTTCATTTCTTTAGAGACTTTTTCATTATCAATCACTATTTCTGAGTGAAATATCTTTTGCTCTATACGCTGTTCAAAATTATCAGATACAGCTCCTACAAACATTCCTTGAGTAAGTGTTGATATTTTAGATGCAGGAATAAGCGTGTCAAGCTGAGTGGAGAAGGAGGTAGAACGGTCATTTCTATTAATGGATATGCTTTGACGTTTCTGAAGTATTTTACCAAAGCGTTCTGATAAGGCTTTAGCTGTATCTCCAACTACTTGACCAGAGAAAATGTTTCCAACTGTGTTTTGAATTACCTTACTTTCTTTATCTCCGTAATCTCTGTTAAGCTGTGAGAAATCTTGAAACCCTAAACATACCGCTACTTTATTACTACGAGCAGTAGCAATAAGATTGTCGAGTCCTCTAAAGTAAATAGTTGGTAACTCATCAATGATAACAGAGCTTTTAAGTTGACCTTTTTTATTGATTAGTTTTACAATACGTGAGTTATAAAGCCCAAGAGCAGCAGAGTAAATGTTTTGACGATCAGGATTGTTGCCAACACATAGTATTTTAGGCGCTGCCGGATTATTGATGTCTAAAGTAAAATCATCTCCTGTCATTACCCAGTATAGCGATGGAGAAATCATACGAGAAAGGGGAATTTTAGCAGAAGCTATTTGTCCCTGTAATTGGTCTTGCGCTCCTCCTTCCCAAGCATCCATAAAAGGAGAGAGGTAATTCTCTAAATCAGAATAGGAGGTAAGGATGGTAAATACATCAGAATATTTTTTATTTAAAAGCTCAATAGCGTGTGGAAACGTACAGTATTTCCCATTTTGATAAATCTTTAAAAACCATATAATAGCTGCTAAAAGTATGATTGGAGATTCCACAAAAAAGTCACCTTGTTTTTGTATCCACGAGCGGTTAAGGTTAAGCATGATGGTATAAGCAGATTCATAAGCATCAGATATATCTGTCATAAAAGACGGGTTAATTGGATTACAACGATGACTGCGACTTGGATCATCAAAGTTTATAACGTAGAACTTGGGAGTAATAGCGTATTTATCTTTGTGTAACAGTAAATGATTATAAGCGATAGTTGATAAATCATCAAACTTAAAATCGTAGATATACATGGAGAATCCCTTTTCAATTTGTTGTTTGATAAAGCTATTTACCACAGCATAGGATTTACCTGAACCTGGAGTACCAAGTACAATTGTAGCTCTAAATGGATTAACGATGTTTATCCAACCACTATTCCATTTACCTTTGTAATAAAACCTTGAAGGAAGGTTAATAGAGTATTCATTCTCAATTAATCGTGTCTCTTGCATAAAACTCTCGTTTTCAAAATTAAATACGTCCTGCATAAGGTTATCGTATAAGAGCCTACTAATCCAAGCTCCTGAGACAAGAAGTAAAATATAGCCTAAGAAGGTACTTGCTATATACAGTATAGCACTCCAAGAGTAGCTAAAATCAAGTAAGAAGAAATTGAAAAAGAACAGAGTAAAACCAACTGTTAAAACACCTATGATCTTAGAGATTGTTATCTTTTCATGTTTTACACCTTTGCCTCCCCACTGGCTTAAAGAGAGTAAAACCAGACAAAAGAGTTTAGTATAAAGTAAATGTGAAAACAGTCCTGCTGTTTGATTAAAGTTAACTAGTATTCGATCTACAACAGCGTGTGTTACTTCAAGACTTAAAAAAAAAGAATAACAGTACCAGTATAAGTGCATAAGCATAAGTAAAACACTTACTGCTCGCATAAACGCTAAGATTTTAGCAAGCGCTTTTAAATCATCTTCTGAATGCATGATAAATGTAATTAAGATTAACGATTTAAAGTAAAAGTAGATTTAAGAACACTAATTGAAATGGTACTAGATAGTATTATTTGACCTTCATTGATAACAAGCCTACACTATTAAAACTTGTCAATTGTTTTATAATTCCTATTTTTAAAAACCAATATTAATTATTATGAACCATTTAAAAGTGAAAGACTATCTAAAAAGCAAGGGCTTTGAAGATCGTTTTATTGAATTTAAGGAGAGTACAGCTACTGTAGGAGAAGCTGCAATTGCGATTGGTTGTGATAGCGACCAAATAGCAAAGAGTATAACGCTTTATGCCCCAGAAGAGGGGGCTGCTATTTTGGTCGTCGCATCAGGAAATAGTAAAATAGATAATAAAACTTTTAAAGACACTTTTGGTATCAAAGCCAAGATGCTTAAATATGAAGATGTAGAAGAGTTAGTAGGTCATCGAGTAGGAGGAGTCTGTCCTTTTAAGGTAAAAGAATCAACAAAAATCTATTTTGATGAATCTTTAAAAAAACATCAAGTACTCTATCCAGCAGGAGGGAGCGCTAATACTGTAGTCCAATTAAAACAAGAAGAACTACTTGGCTTATGTGATTTTGTTGATTGGGTATCTGTTACAAAGTAGATTAATACGATTGTTTGCTTTTCATAGATGGTTAGCAATTTTTTTAATGTTTCTTCATTTGGATATATTATTACTGTTTTTTTAACTAAAAAAGGAAAAGCATAGAAAATATAAAAGAAATTGTCGTTTTTGCTTAAAGTGAATAATAAAGTAAAGAGAGTTAAAGGAGTGGAAGTTTTATCCACTCCTATTTTAACACTAGAAGATCAAATGTGTAAACAATTCTTTTTGTTTGTTCAAATGTTGATAGCTTATTTTTTTAGTTTTCATTTTTTGTTCTACCTTATCTAAATCAGAACTGTATCTTAATTCTAAGCCAACAACAGCTGGACCTTCTTCACGGTTGTTCTTTTTAGTAAATTGGAAATAAGTAATGTCATCATTTTCTCCTAAGACATCATTTACAAATTCTTTTAATGCTCCTGGTCTTTGTGGAAAGTTAATGATAAAATAATGCTTCAATCCTTCAAACATCAAGGATCGCTCTTTAATTTCTTCCATTCTTGTAATATCATTATTGCTTCCACTAACAATGCACACCACATTTTTACCTTTGATTTGATCTTTATAGGAATCTAAAGCTGCAATACTTAATGCACCAGCTGGTTCTACAACAATGGCCTCTTCGTTGTATAATTGTAAAATTGTTGTACAAACCTTTCCCTCAGGCACTAAAACGATGTTGTCTAATGTATGTTGGCAGATCTCAAATGTTTTGTCGCCCACTCGCTTAACGGCAGCTCCATCTACAAATTTATTAATGTTCATTAATGCAGTATTTTTACCGATTTCCAGCGATGTTTTCATAGAGGCGGCTCCTTGTGGTTCTACACCAATAAGTTTAGTTTCGGGACTCAATTGTTTAAAAACCGAGACGACTCCTGCTGCTAAACCACCACCTCCAATTGGAAAGAATAAAAAATCAATCTTAGATTTGGTATCTTCCACAATTTCCAATCCCACAGTTCCTTGTCCGGAAATAACTAATTCATCATCAAACGGATGAACAAAAACTGCCTTATTTTTCTGACTGAAAAAAAGAGCTTCGTTATAGGCATCGTCAAAAGTATCACCTTTCAAAACCACTTCTACGTTTTCTTTTCCAAAGAGTTTTACCTGCTTTATTTTTTGTGCGGGTGTAGTAATAGGCATATAAACCACAGCTTTTATGTTTAGTTTCTTACACGCAAAAGCTACTCCTTGAGCGTGATTACCTGCACTTGCACATACAACACCTAGTTTTATTTCATTCTTAGAAAGTGAACTAATTTTATGATATGCACCTCGTAATTTATAGGATCGTACAGGTTGCAAATCTTCCCGTTTCAAATAAACCTGAGCAGCAAATCGCTCGCTCAGGTTTTCGTTTTTTATAAGGGGAGTATGCACCGCCACACCTTTCAGGCTTTTGGCTGCCTTTTTTATATTTGTTAAATGTATCATTTGGTTTAAGGTCTTAACTTTCGAACTTGCATTCCAGTTTGCCATAATTCACTAAGTTGTATTTCTTTAAGTTCTGCATTGAGTTTTTCTCTATAATCTAGTTTGCTGTTGGCTTCGATAACGATGGCTGCTTCTTTACCAGAAAGTACGTCATCATATAGTTCATTAAAAATAGGTGTAGTAGCATCTCTAAATTTACCTTTCCAATCCAATGCTCCGCGTTGTGCAGTGGTACTACAATTGGCGAACATCCAATCCATTCCGTTTTTGGCTACCAAAGGCATTAAACTTTGGGTGAGTTCTTCTACAGTTTCATTGAAGGCTTCACTAGGTGAATGTCCCCGTTGACGGAGAACATGATATTGTGCTTCAAAAATTCCAGCAATAGCCCCCATCAGAACACCTCGTTCACCTGTTAAATCGCTATATACTTCTTTTTGAAAAGTGGTTTCAAAAAGGTAACCAGAGCCAATAGCAATCCCCAATGCTAATGCTTTTTCTTCAGCTCTTCCAGTTGCATTTTGAAAAACTGCATAACTAGAGTTCAATCCTTGTCCTTTTAAAAATAATGTTCTTAAAGAAGTCCCAGAACCTTTAGGAGCTACCAAAAATACATCTACATCTTTGGGCGGTATGATACCCGTTTTATCATAAAAAGTAACACCAAAACCATGTGAAAAGTATAGAGATTTGCCTTTCGTTAAATGTTTCTTCATCATTTCCCACGCCTGTATTTGTCCTGCATCAGATAATAAATTCATAAGTAGAGTACCTTTAACACAAGCAGTTTCTAGATCAAAAAGAGTTTCGTTTTCTACCCAACCATCAGCAAGTGCTTTTGCCCAACTTTTAGTTCCTTTGCGTTGTCCTACAATTACTTTTACACCATTGTCTTTTAAATTTAATGCTTGTCCTGGGCCTTGGACGCCATATCCAATGACCGCAACAGTTTCATTCTTTAATACTTCTCTTGCCTTTTCCAAAGAAAACTCTTCTCGTGTTACGACATTTTCCATTACGCCGCCAAAATTTAATTGTGCCATTTTATATTGTATTATTTATTTTTAAATTACATTCTAATTCTTTTAAATAAGTGCTTAGTTCTTTCATCGGTTTAGTAACAGCTACTCGTCCTGAGCAGGCAAACTCTAAAACTCCAAAAGGTTTCAGTTTTTCAAATAAAATTTGAGTTTCTATCTTGTGTCCCGTTTTTTCAATGACTATATAATCAGAGTCTACAGTGAGAACTTTTGCATTATTTTCTCTCACTACTTGCTCTATATTGTTCGATTTAAGTTCTGTTGTTTTGATTTTGTATAACGCCATTTCCTGATGTATAACTTCATTATCTTCATGCACAAAGACTCTTAGTACATCAATTAATTTGTCGATTTGCCCAATGACTTTATCTATTTTCGATTCGCTTGTTTTCAAAACGATAGTGTAACGATGAACATTCTTAACCTCTGTCTCAGAAGCTGTGATACTGTCAATATTCAGGTGGCGTCTTGTAAAAATTATAGTGATGCGGTTGAGCATTCCTATTGTGTTTTCCGTAAATATGGATACGGTAAATGTTTTGTTCTTTGTTTCCATTTTATTTGTTTTATAATCAATGTAACCGTATGTCACTAACTGAAGCACCTGTTGGGATCATTGGAAAAACATTATCTTCTCTAGCGACCTTTACTTCAAGTAGATACGCATTATTGGAGCTTAAAAGGTTATCTAGTGCTTTGTTCAATTCCTCCTGTGTTTCTACTTTTTCACCATTGATGTTGTAGGAAGATGCCAAAGCCACAAAATCAGGACTTTGAATATCAGTAAACGAATATCTATTTTCGAAGAACATTTGTTGCCATTGGCGTACCATGCCTAAATAACCATTGTTTAAGATGATTATTTTTACGTTAATATTGTTTTGCATCATGGTCCCTAATTCTTGTAAGGTCATTTGAAACCCTCCATCTCCGATGATAGCTACGACTTGTTTTTCTGGATTTGCTACTTTTGCTCCAATAGCAGCTGGAAGTGCATACCCCATTGTTCCTAATCCACCAGATGTAACATTACTCCTAGTTTGATTATATTGATAGAATTGCGCCACCATCATTTGGTGCTGACCCACATCAGTTACAATAATTGCATTTCCCTTGGTTTTTTGAGAAAGTAAATCAATCACTAAATCCATTCTTAGTTCATCTAAAAATATCTTTTCTCTATTTTCGGAAAGTATTCGTAATTCATTGTACTTAGCTTGATGAAATTCATCCAACCAATTTTGATAATTTTGTTTTTCGACTAAATCAGCTAAAATTATTAATGCATCTTTGGCATCAGCAACAATAGGAGCATCAGCTTTTATGATTTTATTGATTTCGGCAATGTCAATATCGATATGAATCACTTTTGCTTGTGTCGCATATCTGGAAACATCCCCTGTAACACGGTCGTCAAAACGCATTCCTACAGCAAGTAGTACATCACACTCATTAGTTTTTACATTGGGAGCATAATTGCCATGCATACCTACCATTCCAACATATAAAGGGTGATGACTGGGAAAAGCTCCTAATCCCAAAAGTGTTGAAGCAACGGGAATACCCATTTTTTCGGCAAACGCTAGTAATTCTTCTTCTGCATTGGAAAGCATAATTCCTTGTCCAACAATCATTAACGGTTTTTTTGCTTGATTCAAAAACTTGATTGCTGCTTGCACTTGATCTATATTTAATTTCGGCTTAGGTTGATAGCTTCTTACTGATGTACACTTCTCGTGATTGAAATCCAGTTTTTCAAATTGAGCATCTTTAGTAATATCTACTAAAACTGGTCCTGGACGACCAGATGAGGCAATGTAAAATGCTTTAGCTAAAGTCGGTGCTATATCTGTTGCTTTGGTTATTTGACAATTCCATTTGGTTACAGGCATAGAAATTCCCATGACATCAGTTTCTTGAAAAGCGTCAGTTCCCAAGAGATGAGATGAGACTTGTCCAGTGATGCAAACCAAAGGTGTAGAATCAATTAGGGCATCAGCTAACCCTGTAATAAGATTGGTGGCTCCTGGACCCGAAGTAGCAAATACAACCCCTGTTTTTCCAGAAGATCTCGCATAGCCTTGAGCTGCATGTATAGCACCTTGTTCGTGTCTTGTCAAGATATGATTTACTTTATCTAGATGATGAAATAAGGCATCATAAATTGGCATAATAGCACCACCAGGATAACCAAATATCGTTTTTACTCTTTCAGCTGTTAAACTTTGTATTACTGCTTCTGCACCTGTTGTCTTTAATTGTGTTGTTTTCATTTTAAATATTTATCGGTTATACAGCCCAACGAAGCATTTGAAACACATTGTGTATATTTGTATAAGATTCCTTTTTTTACTTTCAATGCAGGTTGTTTCCATACTGATTTTCGCTTTTCTAATTCCTGTTCAGATACTTTTAAATTGATTGTATTATTTTTCGTGTCAATTACAATCACATCTCCATCATTTACCAAGGCAATTGTTCCACCTACAAAAGCTTCGGGGGTAATATGTCCTACTACAAAGCCATGTGTTCCACCCGAAAACCTGCCATCGGTAATCAAAGCCACTGAGTTTCCTAATCCTGCGCCCATTATCGCTGAAGTTGGTTTGAGCATTTCGGGCATTCCTGGTCCACCTTTTGGTCCACAGTAGCGGATGACTACTACATGACCCGGTTTTACCTCTCCTGTACGCACTCCTTCAATTACAGCATATTCATCATCAAACACTTTAGCCGTTCCTTCGAAATAATCACCCTCCTTACCACTTATTTTAGCTACACTTCCTTTGGTAGCTAAATTTCCATAGAGTATCTGTAAATGTCCTTTTGCTTTCACTGGATTCTCGATAGGGAGTAATACTCTCTGACCTTTTGTTAGATCTTCCACAGTTTCCAAGTTTTCAGTAATTGTTTTTCCTGTAACAGTTAGACAATCACCATGTAATAAATTGTGTTTTAATAAGTATTTCATCACTGCAGGAACACCACCTACATGATGTAAATCTTCCATGAGGTATTTTCCACTTGGTTTTAAATTAGCTAGTACAGGAACACGATCACTTATCTTTTGAAAATCATCTAAAGTCAACTCCAAATCCACTGAGTGTGCCATTGCTATCAGATGCATTACCGCATTGGTAGAACCTCCCAAAACCGTTACCATGGTCATAGCATTTTCAAAAGCTTTTCGAGTCATGATGTCTTTTGGTTTAATATTTTTCTTCAACAACTCTTTAATGGCTTTTCCTGTATCAGAACACTCTCTCTTTTTTTGGTTACTCAGTGCAGGATTGGACGAACTGTAAGGCAGGCTCATTCCCAATGCTTCAATAGCTGAAGCCATTGTATTTGCCGTGTACATTCCACCACAAGCTCCTGCGCCTGGACAAGCATTTTTGATAATACCTTTGTAATTTTCAACGGAAATACTATTATTGAATTTTTTACCCAAAGCTTCAAAAGCAGAAACTATATTAAGTGATTCTCCTTTCCACTCTCCAGCATGAATCGTTCCACCATAAACCATGATTGCTGGGCGATTTAATCTTCCCATAGCAATGATAGAACCTGGCATGTTTTTATCGCAACCTACTACAGCTAATACTGCATCGTACCATTGAGCACTTACCACTGTTTCTATGGAATCGGCAATTACATCTCTAGAAATTAGAGAAAAACGCATACCATCAGTCCCATTTGATATACCGTCACTCACACCAATAGTATTAAATATTAATCCTACTAAGTCTTCTTGTTGTACACCAATTTTTACTTCTTTAGCTAAGTCATTGAGGTGCATATTACAAGGATTTCCTTCGTACCCCATACTCACAATTCCTACTTGTGCCTTTTGTAAATCTTCTTCGGTTAAACCTATTCCATAAAGCATAGCTTGTGCTGCGGGTTGCGTTGCATCTTGTGTGATGGTCTTGCTGTATTTGTTTAATGTTTTCATTCGTTTAAATTGAATTATTTTAAAGGTTCTCGTACTAAAAGTGAATAAGTATCTTGGATTTTTTTGCCTAAGGAGTTAGTCCAGTTTTTTGGAAACTGATAATTGTCCACCGAGAATATACCTACTATTTCGGCAGCTGTTCCGCAATAAAAGGCACTATCTGCTTGAAAAAGATCTTCTTTAGTAAATTTTCCCTGATGTACTTCCATGCCCAATTTTTTAGCTATCTCTAAAACAGTAGTTCTAGTGATACCTGGAAGAATGTTTCCTAATTGAGGGGTGAATAATTTTCCATTTTTTTCAAAGAACAAGTTTGCTCCTGGTCCTTCGGCTAAAAAACCATCACTATCCAAAAGTAAGGCCTCGTCAAATCCATCATCTTTTGCTTGATTAGTTGCTAGGATAGAATTGACATAATGTCCACAGACTTTTGCTTCGATATGGATAGATCTTGGGTGGGGACGACAATAGGAGGATATGGTTAATCTCAATAATTTATCACCCAAATATGCTCCCCAGTCCCAAGCCGCAATCATTACTGAAACACTGGTAGGCTTTGACAAGCTCATGTTTGGTCCGCAGTATACTAAGGGTCGGATGTAAGCATTTTTTAGATTGTTTTTATCTAGTAATAAATAGGTGGCTTCCACAAGCTCTTGTATGTTATAATCGAAAGGTATTTTTACCAATTCGCAAGATTTTTTCAAGCGCTCATAATGTTCTTTAGCCTTAAAAATCTTAGTTCCTGTTTTGGTTTCATAAGAACGGATACCTTCAAATGCACCATAACCATAGTGAAGCGTTTGACTATACAAATCAATGGTAGATTCCTTAGCTTTTACAAATTCTCCGTTTAGAAAAAAGATAGTTTCGTTGTTTAAATACATGTTTATTTTTTTTAGAGTTGTTCGTTTATTTTATGAATAAAAAAAGCCTTTCCCAGAATGAGAAAGGCTTACAATTTGGCATATAGCAGCATCTCTCACAGTGGCGAGTTAATAATAATGCTGATAATAATAGTGTTGTTATATAATTTCATTTTGTCAATTTCTAATTTGTTTCATAAAAAAAGCCTTTCCCAGAATGAGAAAGGCTTACAATTTGGCATATAGCAGCATCTCTCACAGTGGCGAGTTAATAATAATGCTGATAATAATAGTGTTGTTATATAATTTCATTTTGTCAATTTCTAATTTGTTTTTATAAAAAAAGCCACCTAATTTCTCAGGAGGCTCTTCTTTTATATTATTTTGATTGTATCAAAATTATTCCCCCTCAGATTGTGAAACCACACCTATAAAAATAATAGAAGAAATAATAATTGAATTGTACATTTTTTTTGTTTTTCTGGCGCAAACATAACTTATAATTTCGAAATACACAAATTCTTTAATCTTTTTTAATGAAAAGTATCAATGTGCAGTGTCCTTCAGGAAAAACAACACGCTATAAGTTAATAAGTAATAGATTTTTTTTGGCTATGATAACTGTGTTTTTAATAGTCTTATTGATCAATTATCATTCAAGTTCTAGCAGTAAAAGCCGAAGGGATTGGGTAGCTAAGTTTTGTCTAAATGAGAGTAAACAAGTAGAAGTTTGTTTTATATGGGATGGATCTGAATTAGAACAAGCAGGCATAAAAATAGGAGATCAAGTTACATCGATTAATGATCAAATGATAAATTATCTGACTTATGCTGAATTTTGTGAACTAACGGCTTCTTTAAAGAAACTAAACAAGGCTACTTTTGGTTTTAAAAACACTAAAACAGAAAAGTTTGTTGAACTGAATAAGAATAATTAATTTTTAAATAGAAGATCATATTTTGTTTGCTTGTCCAATCTCCGCCATGGTAGACCACTAAGTACCTATAAAGTAGAAGTATTAGAAGCTAAACTTATCTTGACTCAAATCAAGATAAGACATTATGCAAACTACAAATAAAAACAAAGGAGGAAGAAAACTAAAATCCAATCCTAAAAAATATAGACATGTTTTCAGACTCACTGAATCTGAAAACCAAAGACTGCTTGCTTTGTTTACATCATCAGGAATGACAAACAAAGCAAGCTTTCTTGTTTCTATGCTTTTAGATAGACAAGTTAAAACAGTCAAAGTAGATGTTGCAGCACTGCAATATCATGCTACACTTACCAAACTATTTAATCAATTTCGAGCAGTAGGAGTGAACTACAATCAGATTGTAAAGTTATGCAATCAATACTTCTCTGAAGATAGAGCGAAACGTTCTATCTCAAAACTTGAAGAGTATACAAAGGACTTATCAAAGCTTTGTTATTACATTATCAAGCTAACCAAGGAGTTTGAAGAGAAATACCTAAATTCTAATCTATAAATTATGATAGTTAAGATTGGTAAAGGGAGTAATCTTATAGGAGCCTTGTCCTACAATCAATTAAAAGTTGATAAAGGACAAGGCTCCGTTTTGTTTACAAACAATCTGCCAGAACCAAATATCACTTCAAACTATATCGCTCAACTTTACAAGCACTTCGAACCCTATTTACTTTTAAATAACAAGACAGAAAAAGTTGTACGACATATTTCTTTAAATCCCAATCCCAATGATAAATTATCTGATGATACATTAAATGAAATAGCTAAACAATATATGGATAGTATGGGCTATAAAAATCAACCTTACATCATCTATAAGCATAGTGATATAGAAAGAGAACACATTCATATCGTAACAGTATGTACAGATTTAGAAGGAAAGAAAATTGATGATAAATACGATCATCTAAAATCAATGAAAACTTGTCGTGAAATTGAAAAGAAGTTTAATCTAACCTCTTCTATAAATCAAACAAAAGAGGAATCTAAACAAATTCAATTGAAACCAGTTGATTATACCAAACATAATTTAAAAGCTCAAATTGCCTCAGTAATAAGATATCTACCCAAGTATTATAAGTATGATAGTCTCACAAGTTATAATGCCTTATTATCTCTATTTAATATCAGAGCTGAAAGGGTGGAAGCTATTTACAACGAGCAAACAAAAAAAGGTTTAGTGTACTTTGCTTTAAATGAAAAAGGGGAGAAGGTTAGTAATCCGTTTAAGGCATCACTATTTGATAAAGATGCAGGCTATCAATCATTAAAAGGGTGCTTTTCAAAATCAAAGGAGATTTTACGAAGATCCCCAAACAAAGTTAATTTAAAACAGACAATTGAAGTAGCCTTAAACACAACCAACTCATTACAAGAGTTTAAAGGAGAACTTTTAAATCACGGAATAAACGTTGTTATTTTTCAAAACAAAGACAATCGTATCTATGGTGTAACTTTTATCGACCATAACTTAAAAGGTGTCTACAAAGGCTCTGATTTAAGTAAAGAGTTATCTGCTAATACACTGAATCAAAAATGGAGTAGTACAGAAGATTATCCTCGTTCAATTTTAATACTTTCTCAACAGGCTAATACTAATGAATCAGACGAGTTACATCCAATGTTTGAACATTTATATTCTGATACTACCAATTTTAATACTAATGAGTTTGTATCGTTATTCAATCTTCTAAGTAATAATCAGGAAATAGATTATGAAGAGTTGAGTTTTGAGAAAAGAATCAAAAGAAGAAAAAAAAGATCTTTCTGAGACAGTGCACCTAATTAGATATTCATATTATGAGCACTTTTAAAACAAATAACTATCTAAGTCAAATATAAAAGCCTGTAAACTCATTAAATTTACAGGCTTTTGTTTCGTTTTGAAACCTTTATAAGGTAATTATTCTAATTATGTTGTGGAGAAAGAGGGTTAGCCTCTTTTACTTCGTATGCTTTATAAATAGGGATGTTCACTTTTTTGAATTGTCGTAAGCACCTTATTACGAAAGTTTTTAACTATGATTGGAATCGTTTGATTCAATATCAAAGATAAAAAATTAATAATAAACAAACAGATATATCCTAACAAAGGAAGCTACTGTTATTTGTAGTATTTTTTAAAATTTATTATTTCTTCAATTGAAAATAAATTAAAAAATGTACCCTGAATATTACCAAAACATTTTGGTTCAAAACTCTGAAAACCATTTTTTATAAATGTTGAATGATGAATTGATTTTAAATATTCTTCTTGTTCCTTTATAATTTCTACAGTAAAACCATAAAGAATCGGATATATTACAATATTTGTTTTTATTTCAGCGCTCAAATTAATTGATTTGCTTTCAAACTTTTGGAGAAGTCTCCTATCCAAGAACTTTTGAAACTTATTTTTCTCGTATTTACTCGCATCAAAATCAATATTTACAACGTCAATATAGAAATCATGCCTTCCAGCTCTAAAGTGGAAATCTAAACTTTTTCCATTTTCTAAAACTTTTTCATACTTTAAAAACATTGCTTTATTACTGATGTCAATACAAGCAGCTATTTCACCTAAAATATGTTTAAAATTATTGGCTTTAAAGTTATTTATAGTTGACATTATCAAATCTTTAAAATCTTTAGTTTTACCAAATTCAATGAATTTGCCAAGCAAAAAATTAAAATACTTAAATTCATCTCTGATTTTGGTAGACGAATTTGTACAATGTTCCTCAATAAGTTTAAAGAAGATGACCAAAAAGTTATTATATGGAGTTCCTCCTCCATGTTTTTCTGAATGTAAATAAGATTTTCTTAAAAACTGTTCAAACTCTTTTTCTGAAATAAATTCAAATAGATTAGGTAGGTACATTTTCATTATACCAATTCCATTAAAAATCATGGTATCTGTTATCATAATTCCATTTTAATACATAAAACTAAGAGCAATATAAGTAGTATTTTGAGATTTGGAAGCAGTTGAAATTGAAACAAGAGTCTTAACCCAATACTACTTAGAGTTAAATTTTATTATATTGATAAAAAGTCTTTCTAATTTTTTTCATAAGTCAAAGATAAGTTTTTACGCTTAACTCTTTGCCCAGACTAAGTTAGCAAGTCCACAATTTCTTATTAAATATTTTCTCCGTTTTCTTTAAATAATTGTCTCATATCATTTTTTAGTAATCGATAAATCCAATTTCTTAAGACACAATAGCTATCAAGTTTATCTGTATTAATTTTATCTATAGTTTTTATGCGATTGTTCAAATAATCATCATTGTAGAGTATACTATCTAATGAAAAACCTTGTAATGAATATATTTCATCTTTTTCAAAAGCTTGTTCATGAATGTTTTCTTCTAATATTTTAAAGTAAACGTTATATTCATTACTTTTAGCAGAACGATAACCCAAATATCTATAACCATCGAAATTTTCATTCTTCATGTAAAAAAAATATTCATGAGGTATCGAATTATAAAAATCAAAATTCTTTTTAAAAGTAGGAAACAAATTTTCAACAACCTCTTTGTAAGAATTTTCTAGATGCTTAAAAAAAAGTTTGATATATTCTTTAGTTTGATTTTCACTATATTGTATACTTCTAATATATCTAAAGTATTTGTCACGATTTTGGCTAAAAATTTCCTGACTCTCACTTATAGTTTTATCAGGTACTGGTAGATGATGTGATTCGAGTTTACTATAGCCTTTACTCAACAATATATTAACAATTTTGTATAGTTCCTCAAATAGAGGAGCATCTCCAATTACATTGAAACATGGTATTTCAAGATTATTGTTTAATGTTTTTTCAATCAATTCATTTATTTGATGTCGATTTATTCCTTGTCTTTTGAAATGCTCTACGAGTCTAAAAATATTAATTCTATGTTTTAGATTATTTAAATCAATAGGATAAATTAAATTATATCGAGGAAGATTAAAATCTATAATATCAAAATCATAATCTAATTTTGCAGAGTAAAAATATAAAATAGATGATACTTGTTCTAATAAAAGTATATCGGAAGTATATAAACTAATTTTACCTTTTATTATAAACTCTTTTAATTGTTTAAAAACATTTTTTTTAATAATTTCACTCTGATCTCTGGTTAGTAAAGGTATATAGCTACCGTATATTGTTTCAATATTTAACTGATACAAATCATCGTCATAAAAATTTCTGTTAAAACTTAAATCTCGATATAGTAATTGGTTATTAGGCTCACAATCTAATGGGAAAAGTGAATAAGAATCGTTATTTAAGAGATCTTTTGATAAAACTACTCCAATGTCCCCCTTAGTCTTAGGAACAAACTTGTCTTTAAAAACTTTAAAATTTGTATTTAGATATGAGTTATAACCAATTGTATATTGAATTGCCTTGTCTTCTATATATTTAATTATTGTATTTTTATGATTTTCAGAGGAATTATCTAGATAAAATTTGATAGCACTTTGACCAATATGATTTTCATAAATTTCATCCAGAATATCGTATAGTTCAAAATTATTTTTATTATCCAATTTATAGGAATGAAAACAAATTATATAATCTCTAATTTTAGAATAATAAAAGGTAACATTGTGAGATTCCTCTTTATTAGACTTGATAAGCAAGTTTCTAGAAAACAATGCTTCAGGTATATTTTCATCTAAATTGAAATTTAATTGTTCAAGTAAATATTCTAAATCAATACCTTCATCTTTATAAACTTGCCTTTCAGTATACTTATGATTAGCTAGTATAAAACCAATTCTAGAAAGAATTCTTAAAGCAGATATTTTATCAATATTTACTTTTTCAAGAGATTTGTTTACATATTGTTTTATTAGTTCTTTATCACTAATCTTTTGTGGAATTTGTTTTTGAGAATAAACTTCGCTAAATATTCTTAAGAAAAAACCGTTTTTTAAATTCTCTTGTAATGAATTAGAAATGTTGCCTCTAAATTCAAAAGTTCTTTGATATAACGGAATAATATCCTTTAATTCTTCATCCGTAAACTCATTTATTTGATATCCTGGACAGTTATTTAAAGCGTTAGTTATACCATGGAATTTAATTAACTCTTCATAGAGATGAGTAGGTGTGTTAGTAGGCTTTAAAAATGAATTCCAAATATTTGTTTTACAACTAATTAATATTTTTATCTTTTTAAGATACCTTGAAGCTAGAGCCATATTACTTAATTCAATCGTAAGATTTTGATTTGTATTTTCATCAATAGCATCAATAAATATCAAAACATTTTTTTTGGCATATTGACCTATTTCATTAAGCTTTTTTAATACAGTCTCACTGTTACTTCTACCTGAAAAATGTAAATTCAAATCTTGAGAAATAGATTCTAATGGAGAGTTTATTATTGCAGCATTATAAAAAAAGACGAAATTTTTTTCTAAACTTTGTAGCGCTAATGAACAAAAGACATTTGTTTTACCTGTCCCCGCAGAACCAACTAATCCAAAAATAGAATTATCTGAAGATATAAATTCTTCAAATTTATTCTGTAAATCTTTACGTTGTACATGGAGTTCTTTAACAAATTTAGAATATGGACTATTAATGTCTCCTATTATTTGTCCCATTCTATCTGTAACTTGGTTACTACAAAAACTATTTAAGTTGTCTGGTGATAACGAAATAAAATTCTTTAAAGCTTCGTACCTAATTCGTAATTCTTCATCTGTAGATAATGTATAATCATTTTTCCAAAAAGATGATTGTTCTGAAATTTTAGATCCAGAAATTTCTTTTCTTGATATAGAATCAAAAATCCGCGTTATTTTGCCATTAGTAACTATAGTAAAAGGAGCAATGTCATCTAATAATAACCGTGCATATGAAATTCCTTGATCTATATCATCTTGAGTTATATTGACAGAATCTCTCTTTAATTCTATTACGAAAAGATTTTTATCATGTCTTTTACATAATATATCTGATCTTCCTGTAACCTTTACCCCTCTTCCTAATCTTATTTGAAAAGATCTTTCTAATGATATTTCAGAACTTTCACATCCTAAGTCATTTAAAAATGGTAATAATAGATTTCCCCTTATTTCTTCTTCAGTCATGGTTAATTGTATGGATAATTAATAAAAATATTCTAAACATACAAAAAGTAATTTTTAATAGCGATATATAGAATTATAAATAGTTTATTATTTTGAGTTTATCTCTTACTTCAACAAAACTAGCGACTTCGGAGTAGTTTTCTAGCCCTCTGCAAGAGCAAGTCGTTTTGATGGCAAGAATCTTAATTTCGAGTGCCTCAAAACATAACTTGCTCTAATCTTTCGATTAGTAAATCCGCCAATTTTACAAAGTAAAATCTAAAGTGATTTCACTTTAATAAATCACCCACTATTTGACACTAAAATGCCAAGTATTACCACAAAACGTCATAAATCAGATTCAGCTGGTTTATGAAGTTTCTTTGTATGTATAATCACATTTGCATATGTAGATAGATCAGTTGTTTTGTACTGATGTATCTAAAAAGGTAAGTAAAAAGGTCACTACGCACATTAGTATATAATTAGAGTTACCAATAGTTATTTAAGTATCTATTATACTAAGTGCAAGCGTAGCTATCCAACTATTTATGTAAAGTATTGCATAGAAAAGTATATAGCTAAACAGGTAATTAAAAACTTAGTTAAGTATTTAAAAAACTACAAGCATAGATGACCACAAATTTACCGATAGACCGAGGTATCTATTTACTTATGCAAATAGCTAAATACATACAATTATGAAAACAAAAAAAGAACCAATTTTTGTAGCATTCTCCTCGCAAAAAGGAGGAGTTGGTAAAAGCACATTTACCACGTTAGTGGCAAGTATTTTACATTATCAGATGGATTATAATGTAGTTGTCTTTGATGCCGATTTTCCACAACACAGTCTTGTAAAAATGAAAGAAAGAGATTTATCTATCGTTATGGAAAATGAGGTACTAAAAAAACTTGCTTATAAGCAGTTTACAACGATTAATAAAAAAGCCTACCCAATATTACAAGAGAAGGCAGAGAATGTACTGAGCGCAGCCAAACAATTTATAAGTGAGTCAACTATATCAGTTGATGTAGTTTTCTTTGATTTATCAGGAACGGTTAATACCGCTGGAATTTTAAACGCCTTATCGGGCATGCATTATATTTTTACTCCTATCACAGCGGATAGAGTAGTGATGGAAAGCACGCTTGTTTTTACCCAACTTCTTAGGGATGTTGTGATGAAAAAATCAGAGACAGCAATACAAAGTATAAATCTGTTTTGGAACCAAGTAGATGGGAGGGAAAGTACTCCTTTGTATGATGTCTATAATCAAGCTATCGAGGAATTAGATTTCAGTTTGATGCAAAGTCAGATTAAAAGTAGTAGCAGATTTCGTAAGGAGAGTGAAGCGGCAAGCAAGCTTGTTTTCCGCTCTACGTTACTACCTCCAGATAAACGTCTTAGTAAAGCAAGTGGCTTAGACCTTTTTGTAGAAGAATTTTTAACAATCATCCAATTATAATACCATGGAAAAAGAAAATAAAAAACAACCGCATATCGATGAAGAACTCATGATGAGTCTAATGGTAGATGGAGTTAGAAAAGAAGGAATAAAAGAACCATCTCAGGATATTGAAAAAGTAGAAGAACAGAGAAAGACAGAGGACACTCCTTTAAAGAAGAATTCTGTTTTAAAACAAAAGAAGCAAACAAAACAATCTGTTGAAACAAATTACGAGAGTATCTTTTTTAAAAAATCAGATACCAATGCCAGAGATGGTAAGACAGTGTATATAAGACCTGAATTTCATGAAAAACTAACTCGTATCATTCATATAATAGGTGAGGACAAAATAACAATTTATGCCTATTTAGATAATTTGTTAGACAATCACTTTAATGAGTTTGCTCAGCAGATAACTAAGAGTTACAATGAAAAGTATAAACCAATTTAAAACCAAAAAATCATGAAAAATATATTCAAAAAATCAGAAGCAAAAAACGATACTAAAAAATATGAGGATCAGTTTTTAGTTAATCGATTACCTGCAAATAGTAAAGGTAAAGTGGTATACATCCGCCCTGAACATCATGAGGTACTCATTCGCCTTGTTCAATTATCTAAAGAAAATAAAACAACACTCTATGCTTATATCGACAATATCTTAGCACAACATCTTAAGGATCATTCAGATGATATCAAGGCTTATTTTCAAGAACATTTTAAAGCAATTCTCTAATTTATGGAAATAGTTATCATAATCAGTCTTGTACTTGTTATCGCTCTTCTGTTATTAGATAAAAATAAAACCAGTAAACAAGAGAACCAATCTAAAACAGAAGAGTTACTCTTTAAACAAGATGTACCCATCAGCATTATAGGAGAAAGTAAACCAGTTATGCTAAAGCAATCGCTAACGAGTCAAACAAAAGATGAACTTGATTTAGAAGAGGAAGAAAAAGAACTAAGCAAGAATTTAGAACCTATAGATAATGAGCTTACTGAGCGAATTAGTATGGACGAACTTAATAATTTTGTGAATTCTATCGAACAAGAGTTAATTAATGAGACTACAGTAAAGACAGCTCAAAAAATTGAAGGATCAGAGTTATTGGAACTACTCCAACAGGCGATGCCTGATTCAGCTAAAACAATAGCAAAGTTATTAGATCAATCTTTAAATGAAAAATCACCAAAAAAGGAAGAAGAAGTAATAACTAGTGAAGATTTTAATATTAATGATTTTGTGTAAAGAAAAACTGTGAAGGCGTTATAGTAAAGTATACTTAACGCCTTTTTTATTGCACCTTATCGCCATGAGCATCCACTAACTTCCACAATCAATCCCTCAAAGAGTTTTCCAAAGACATTTACCAAAGTATCATGCAAAGGGCATGATTATAACGTACTAAATGTCATTCTTATGAAAACAAAAACAATTAAACAAAGGCTTTTCTTATTACTTGTTGTACTAAGTAGTTTACCGCTATTGGCTCAGGGAAACGGAGCTGCAGGGATCACTGAAGCTACCCAAATGGTTACCTCATACTTTGATCCAGCCACCAAGCTTATCTATGCTATTGGAGCTGTGGTTGGTTTAATAGGCGGGGTAAAGGTGTACAACAAATTTTCAAGTGGTGATCCCGATACAAGCAAGACAGCGGCAAGCTGGTTTGGGGCTTGTATCTTTTTAATTGTAGCAGCTACAATCCTACGTTCATTTTTCCTTTAAACGATACGCTTATGAAAAAGTATAGTATCAATAAAGGCATTGGATCGAGCGTGGAGTTTAAAGGGCTCAAGGCGCAGTACCTGTTTTATTTTGCAGGTGGACTGTTAGCTGATTTAATTTTTGTTATGGTAATGTACATGGCAGGGGTAAACAATCTTATTTGTTTAGCCCTTGGCCTTGGTACATCTGGCTATCTTGTTTACAAAGTATTTTCCTTAAACAAGAAATACGGTCAGCATGGCCTTATGAAACTTCAGGCAAGGAAGTACTTTCCAAAGTATATCATTTCAAGAAAAGATGTTAGAGGATATTTCCACAGAAACTTAAAACTAAGAAACTATGAGAAATACAGCTAAGACAAACACTCTTGAGCGGATGTTTCCCATTCTATCGGTGGAGAACAACTGTATGGTTTCTAAACAAGGAGATATAACAGTTTGTTATAAAGTGATCTTACCTGAGATATTTACCATTTCAGATAAAGAATATGAAACGATTCACAGCGTGTGGCATAAGGCTATTAAGACGCTTCCTGAGTTTACTGTGATTCACAAGCAAGATTGGTTTGTAAAAGAAAGCTATGAGGCTGATTTTAAAGATGAACAGCAAAGCTATTTAAGTAGAAGCTTTGAAAGGCATTTTAATGAGCGTCCCTATTTGAATCACAGTTGTTATCTCTATATTACAAAGACTACAAAAGAGCGAATCAAAAGTCAGAGTAATTTTTCATCCCTTACAAGAGGGGAGCTCATTCCAAAAGAAATCAGAGATAAAGACATCGTTCAAAGCTTTTTAGAGGCAACCACGCAATTGGAAAAAATAGTTAATGACAGTGGACTGATAAACTTAATTAAACTATCTGAAGAGGATATCATAGGCTCAGAAGATAAAAGTGGACTCTTAGAGCAGTACTTAACGCTAAGCACAACTCAAAGAGGAAGCCTTCAAGATATAGCTATTAGCGCAGAAGAGGTTAGAGTAGGAGATAACAGGATTTCTTTACACACTCTTTCAAGTACAGATGACTTGCCTACTGAGGTATCGTATTTATCTCGCTATGAAAAACTATCAACCGATAAAAGTAGTATGGCTTTATCTTTTGCAGCGCCAATTGGACTCTTGCTTAATTGTAACCATATCTACAATCAGTATTTGTTTATAGAGGATAGTGACTATAATCTAAAGCAGTTTGAAAAGTCTGCTAAAAATATGCATTCCCTTGCCAGATACAGTCGTGCTAATCAAATCAACAAACAGTGGATAGAAGAGTATTTAAATGAGGCTCATAGTAAAGGATTAACATCCATTAAAGCTCACTTTAATGTAATGGCATGGTCTGATAATCATAGTGAGCTTAAACAGCTTAAAAATGATGCAGGAAGTGCAATCGCTTCAATGGATTGTGTACCAAGACATAATACGGTAGATGCTCCAGCGCTTTACTGGGCAGGTATGCCAGGTAATAGCGCAGACTTTCCCAGCGAAGAAAGTTTCTATACTTTCATTGAACCAGCACTTTGTTTTTTTGCGGGGGAGACTAATTATCAAAACTCACTATCTCCCTTTGGAATAAAAATGGCAGATCGACTTACTGGTAAACCAATTCATTTAGATATTTCGGATCTACCGATGAAAAAGGGAATTATCACTAACCGTAACAAGTTTATCTTGGGACCATCGGGAAGTGGTAAGAGCTTTTTTACCAATCATATGGTAAGGCAGTATTATGAACAAAATGCGCATGTGCTGCTAGTTGATACAGGGAATTCTTATCAAGGATTATGTGAGCTGATTAAAGGAAAAACAAAGGGGGAGGATGGGGTGTACTTTACCTACACAGAGGAAAACCCAATTGCCTTTAATCCATTTTATACCGAGGATGGGGTGTTTGATATAGAAAAAAGGGAGAGTATTAAGACTCTTATCTTAACGCTTTGGAAGCGGGATGACCAGCCGCCCTCACGAGCTGAGGAAGTAGCGCTTTCAAATGCTGTTAGTGGGTATATTCAAAAACTTCAAAGTAGCAACATAAAACCAAGCTTCAACACTTTTTATGAGTATATCAAAACAGATTACAAAGCTGAGTTAGAACAAAAACAGGTTAGAGAAAAAGACTTTGATCTGGCGAACTTTTTAAATGTGCTTGAACCCTATTACAAGGGAGGAGAGTATGACTATTTATTAAACTCAGAAAGTGAGCTTGATTTACTCAACAAACGCTTTATCGTCTTTGAAATTGACGCCATCAAGGATCACAAAATCCTCTTTCCTATAGTGACTATTATCATCATGGAAGTGTTTATAAATAAGATGCGACGTCTTAAAGGTCAGCGCAAGTTAATCTTAATTGAAGAGGCTTGGAAAGCCATAGCTAAAGAGGGGATGGCGGACTATTTAAAGTATTTGTGTGCGCCCGTAAAGGTGGCTTAGTAAATATCTCTATGGCAAGAGATTAGGTCAGAGTTCACTAAGACCTATCATCAACCAACTTATCTGAAAGGGAAACTAGACAGGGAGTGTAGCATGTTGGTAAAGTCATAAGTTAGTTAGCTATCAAACTACTACTGAATGGCAAGATGAAAAGATGAATATAAGGATAAAATCCGAATTGATTAAACGATAGTCCAAGTGGTTCCTCTTGAAGCTATGACGTAAGATAGCTATCAATCGTCATACTGTAATACTCCACTAGTGAATAGGTATAGTTTGGAGCAAGAACTAATTACAGCACAGTCGCAGTAAGCGTACAAAGGACGGAAGTCGTATCCGATAATTCATCGCGCTAATAGTTGCTAAGTCGCAAACGGGGATTACCTAAATCGGAATGCCGAAAGGCTATGAAAGTTAAGCTTTCTGAATATCCGACATGGTAACGGAGCTTCCGTAGTAGTCTGAGCAAGGGAAAGCCTTGTACATGGCCAAGGGAAGCAGCTAATTTTATTAATACAACTAAAAGGAAAATGTGAGAGACATTATGAGAAATCCAGAAAGAGTATTAAACAGTCTAATAAGACACAGTAACGATTCTAGCTACAAGTTCGAAAGGCTTTACAGAATTTTATTCAATCAAGAGATGTTCCATGTTGCTTATCAGCGCATTTATGCAAAAGAAGGCAATATGACAGAAGGCTCAGACGGTCAAAGTATTGACAATATGAGCTTGTCACGCATTGAGAAACTGATAGCTTCATTGAAAGATGAAAGCTATCAGCCCCAACCATCGAGGAGAATTTACATACCGAAAAAAAACGGTAAGGTCAGACCTCTTGGCATACCCGCTTTCGATGACAAGCTGGTGCAGGAAGTGATAAGAATGATTTTAGAAGCCATTTATGAAGGGAGTTTTGAATATTCTTCACATGGTTTTCGCCCAAATCGTAGTTGTCATACTGCACTAGCTCAAATCAAGAAATCGTTTAACGGAGCTAAATGGTTTGTTGAAGGAGATATAAAAGGATTCTTTGATAATATCAGTCATGATATATTGATAAGTATCCTTAAAGAACGTATCTCCGACGATAGATTCATAAGGCTAATTAGAAAGTTTTTAAAAGCAGGTTATATCGAGGATTGGAAATTTCATAAAACGTACAGCGGAACGCCGCAAGGAGGTATTGTAAGCCCAATATTGGCAAATATTTACCTCGATAGATTAGACAAATACATGAAAGAGTACATCTTAAGATTCGATATAGGGAAGAAAAGAAAACCAAGTAGAGCTCGTATGGACTTTGAGAATGCGAGAAAAAGAACTGTGAGAAAACTAAAGTCTGTAGAAGACAAACAAGAAAGAGCAATTTTAATTCAAAGAATTAAGGATGAAGACAAGCAGCGTGCTATGTTTTTTAGTGGAGATGAAATGGACATAAATTATAAAAGGTTGAAATATGTTAGATACGCAGATGATTTTCTAATAGGGATAATAGGTAGTAAGCAAGACGCAAAACAGGTCAAGGAGGATATTAAAAACTTTTTAGACCAAGAGCTAAAATTGGAACTATCTGATGAGAAAACACTCATTACTCATACAGAAGATTCAGCACGTTTTCTAGGATATGAAATCTTTGTGAGAAAGTCCAATTCACAAAGGCGCGATAGTATAGGCCGATTAAGAAGGACCTATGGAAAAAGGGTATATCTAAAATTGAATACAGAAACAATTAGAAACAAGCTACTCAACTATGGTGTATTGGAATTTCGATACCAAAATGGAAAAGAAATTTGGAAATCTAAATGTAGGTCTGGACTTATATTCAATGACGACCTTGAAATTCTCGACCGATACAATCGGGAAATACGAGGTTTCTACAATTACTATGCTATTGCCAATAATTGCTCTGAGTTGCACAACTTTAAATACATTATGGAGTACAGTATGTATAAAACTTTTGCGGGAAAATATAAAACTTCTACGAGGAAGATAAATTCTAAATATCGTAGAAATGGAAAATTTACAGTAAAGTTTACTACAAAATCAGGTGCAACTAGGGAAAGGTACTTCTACGATTTAGGTTTTAAAAGAATAAATCCGATGACAGATTCACGCTTTGACATTATGCCTTACTCCATTTTCGATGCAGGAAGAACAAGTCTTATAGATAGACTCAAAGCTGAAAAATGTGAAATATGTGGGGCTGCACAGAAACTAGTAATGCATCATGTGAGAAAACTCAAAAACCTAGAAGGTAAAAAGAGTTGGGAAAAACATATGATTGCTAGAAGAAGAAAAACTGTTGCTGTATGTCATAGTTGTCATCAGAAAATCCATAATGGAACATTAGACTGATAAATTAGTGGAGAGCCGGATACATGGAGACGTGTAAGTCCGGTTCGGGGGCGAGCATTTGGAAACCTACCATAGAAATATGATAAGGCGCTGGGTGCTTAGCCTACTTAAGACTGTTAGAAAGTTCTTTGGAGAGGCAATTGTAGTTACCCAAGAGGTGGATGACATTATCCAATCACCTATTGTAAAGGAAAGTATTATCAATAATTCAGACTGTAAGATTCTTCTTGATCAGCGCAAGTATATGAACAAGTATGATGACATACAGGCTATGCTTGGTCTGACTGACAAAGAAAAAGCACAGATACTTTCAATCAACTTAAACAATAATCCAAACCGTCTTTATAAAGAAGTATGGATTGGTCTAGGAGGAACTCATTCAGGCGTATATGCTACGGAAGTAAGCTATTCAGAGTATTTGACTTATACAACAGAGGAGACTGAAAAGTTAGAGGTGATGAATCTAGCTAAAGAGCTTGATGGTAATGTAGAGCTAGCAATAAAACGTCTGGTACAAAAAAGGCAGGAGAATAAGAGTACTACAAACTAATATCTCCTGTAGTAAACAATCAACTAAAATACAATTTCAATGAAAAAACTAATTCACGTAGTAATGGTAGCTGTGCTACTAGTACTACCCCTACAAATTCACGCCCAATGGGTGGTGAGTGATCCTGGAAATTTAGCTTCAGGAATACTAAACAGCGCCAATGAAATTATCCAAACTTCTGCCACAGTGGATAATGTAATTAAGAATTTCAAAGAAGTAGAAAAAGTCTATAAACAAGGCAAAGAGTATTATGACAAGCTACAGGCGGTGAATAATTTGATTAAGGATGCAAGGAAGGTACAACAAACAGTACTACTTGTTGGAGACGTTTCAGAGCTCTATGTCAAGAACTTTGGTAAAATGCTCAATGATCCAAATTTCTCTGCTCAGGAACTTGTTGCTATTGCTAATGGTTACGCCATTCTTTTAAATGAAAGTACCGAGCTTTTAAAAGAACTCAAGCAGATTATAAGCGCTTCAAGTCTTTCGTTAAATGACAAAGAGCGCATGGATGTAATAGACAGGGTTTACAATGAGGTCAAAGACTATCACAATCTTGTGAGTTATTATACTAGAAAAAATATTGGTGTCAGTATACTCAGGGCTAAGAAGAAAAACAACGCTCAAAGAGTACTTGATTTATATGGGACATCCAATCAAAAATACTGGTAGCTATGGGAGAGAGTAATTTACATGAGGTATTACAGAACCTCTATTACGATATGATGCCACTCTCGGCAGAAATGGCAGGGGTAGCTAAAAGTGCAGCCGGTCTTGGTGCTCTTTTTTACATTGGGTTAAAAGTATGGCAAGCTTTAGCAAGCGCAGAACCCATTGATGTGTATCCAATGCTAAGGCCCTTTGCTTTGGGCATCTGTATTATGTTTTTTCCAACCCTTGTACTTGGAACACTAAACACAGTGCTTAGCCCTGTGGTTAAAGGGACGCATCAGATATTAGAGAATCAAGTAATTGATCTAACGAGTTTGCAACAGCAAAAAGATGTTTTAGAAAAAGAAGCCATGCTCAGAAATCCAGAGACTGCTTATTTAGTTTCTAAGGAAGAGTTTGACAAAAAGCTTGATGAGCTTGGCTGGTCCCCTTCTGATTTAGCAACCATGAGCGGGATGTATATTGAAAAGGGAATTTATGAAACGCAGAAAGTAATTAGAGATGCCTTTAGAGATTTTTTAGAAATGCTTTTTCAAGCCGCAGCCCTTGTCATTGATACGATTCGCACGTTCTTTTTAGTTGTGTTGTCCATACTAGGTCCCATTGCTTTTGCCATCTCAATATGGAGTGGTTTTGAATCTACAATTACCCAGTGGCTTACGCGGTACATAAGCGTCTATCTCTGGCTTCCAGTAGCGGATTTATTTAGCGCTATGCTTGCTAAGATTCAATCATTAATTATCGAAAGAGATATGCAGATGCTTTCAGATCCTAGTTTTATCCCCGACACCTCCAATACTGTTTATGTCATATTTATGATCATTGGCATTGTAGGATACTTTACAATTCCTACAGTAACAGGCTGGGTTATTCAAGCTGGTGGAGCTGGAAACTTTATGCGCAACATGAATCAAACGGTAATGAAAGTTGGAAATATGGCAACAGCAGGAGCAGGCGCTGCAGCTGGAAATATCGCAGGTAAACTCATGAAAAAATAGACACAATCAATTATTAAAACTAATAAAACCATGGAATTTAAATCACTTCGAAATATAGAAAACAGTTTTAAACAGATAAGGCTCTACGCTATTTTATTTGCTACGGTTTGCTTACTAATTGTAGGTTTCTCTATCTATAAAAGTTATGATTTTGCTAAAGAGCAACGAGAGAAAATCTATGTGCTGGATAAAGGTAAATCACTCATGCTTGCCCTGTCTCAAGACGCAAGTATAAACCGGCCAGTAGAAGCAAGGGAACATGTAAGGCGTTTTCACGAGCTGTTCTTTACCCTCTCTCCTGAGAAGGCAGCCATTGAAGGGAATATGCAACGAGCATTTAATCTAGCAGATAAAAGCGCCTTTGATTACTACAAAGATCTACTTGAAAAAGGGTACTATAGTCGTGTTATCTCAGGAAATATTCAGCAGCGAGTTGAGGTAGACAGTATTAAAATAGACTTTAATAGCTATCCCTATAAAACGATGACCTATGCCACCCAGTACATCATACGTTCAAGTAATCTCACTAAAAGAAATCTTGTAACAAGTAGTCAGCTCATATCTGCGGTTCGGTCTGATAATAACCCTCAAGGATTTATTATCGAAAAGTTTATAGTTATAGAGAACAAAGACTTAGAAGTTGTTAAACGCTAAAAAACTAATCCATGAATAAATTACAACTTTTAAGACATAGTTATTCCAGTAGACTGCAAATCTATTGGAATAGCCTCTCAATAAAAAGGCAACGAGTTTTATTACTTGCTGTATTTACACTTTACAGCCTTGTTTGCTTTTTTATTGTAAAGACAAGCTTTAGTTCTAAACTAACATCAGGTAGTCAAGAGAAACAAAGCAATATCAAACCTGTAAAGTATTTGCTTGATAGGCAAAAGATAGAATCACAATCACCTTTTAAAATCAAGAGTTATGAACCACAATCAATCAGATAAAACCCACCAAATAGAGAAAGTACCCAAAGAAAATAAGGTATTTCAAAACCTTATAGAAAAACACAAAAAGCATATTGTCTTTGCTTTAATGGGTATTGTGTTTTTAGGGGCAATGTATCTTTTATTTAAACCAGAAGATAAGGAGCTTATCACACACAATGATTCCGTTCCCGAAGCGATAACACAGGGGATGCCCACTGATAAGGTCAAAGCCTATGAAAAAGAGCTATGGGAACAAAAGCAACAAGAAAATGAAAACCAGATGCACTCCTTAGCGGATTATTGGAATGATAGGAATGAAGAGTCAACAAGTAATTATACTCATCAAGATTATAATCAGGAATCAACTTATACTCCCTATGAAAGGTCTTATCAAAACTATAAGCAAAGCCAAGAGGTGCTCAGTAGTTTTTACGATAGTACTGAAAATCCAGAAACAGATCGCCTTAAAAATCAGATAGAAGAATTAGAAAAGCGATTAGAAGAAAAAGATACTCCAATTGCTCTTACCATGGATAATCAATTAGAGCTTATGGAAAAGTCGTTTCAGATGGCTGCAAAGTATTTGCCAGGTGATCAAAACCAAACTGAATTACCACCTTTAAATGAGACTACAAAAATCAAAACTATCTCTAGTACAAAACAGACTATAACAGTGGTTGATAAAACCAGCAAAGAGATTGTCTCCTCACTTGTAAAGCCAATGAGTTTACAAGATTTCTTACCAATTAGTTCTGAAAATAATCAAACTTTTTATACTGCTGAAGGAGAACGTAAAACACAAACTCATAAAAATAGTATAAGAGTAAGTATTAAAGAAGATCAAGTCATTATAAACGAAGGTTATATTAAACTAAAACTTTTAGAAAGCATAGTAATAAATGGGGCTCTATTACCTGAAGCAAGTACGATAATAGCTAAAGTAAAGATTAGTAACACTCGATTAGAGCTTAGTGTAAACTCTATTAAGATCGACGATAGTATCATTGATACAGAGCTTATTGGTTATGATAACTACGGACAAAAAGGCTTAGAGGTATTAGACCTTCAAGAAATAAGCACTTCAAAAGAAATCATTGCCAACATGGGACAAACAGCAGGTACGAGTATATCGATGAGTAGATCAGCTTCAGACCAAATTGCAGGAGATTTAACCAAAGGACTTATTCAAGGAGTGTCTGGTTACTTTTCAAAGAAAGTAAAAGCCCAGAGAGTAACCTTAAAACAAGGACAAGAACTGTTTCTTGTTCCTAAAGAATAACAATCAATCACCAAGTAAATTAAATCATTATGAAAATAATTATTAACTATATGCTACTGTGCTTACTAGCAGTAAATACAGTAGCCGCCCAAAATAATCCGAAGGCTATTAAACTTTCAAATGCTGAGGTAATGCCTTATGAAGTAGAGCTCACCCAAAACAAAACAACGCATATTTTATTTCCAAGCAGCATTGAATATGTGGACTTAGGAAGTAGTGACATAATAGCAAACAAAGTAGAGGCTACTTCAAATGTACTTCGTTTAAAAACGATAAAAGAAGGCATCACAGCTACAAATTTCACAGTAATCACAAGCGATGGTAAATACTACAATTTTAATGCTACCTACAAACTAGAGCCACTACAACTGAGTTATGACTTAACCAAGTTTGAAAAACAGAATAACAAACAGCAAAGTGAAGTCCTATTTAAAGACTTAGGGGACACCAGTCCAACTCTAGTAGATCTTTTTATGAAAGCAATTATCAAAAAAAATAAGAAAGAGCTAAACATTAAAAGCAAAAACTACTCAGTAGAAGCAAGACTAAAAAGCATCTACACTCAAGATGGTAAACTGTACTTTCACATCTCCATCGATAACAAAAGCAATCTACCTTACATAGTTGATTACATTAGCTTCAAAATTAAAGATAAAAGAACAGGAAAACGTACAACGATACAAGAAGTGAGTTTAAAGCCAATTAGAAGTTATAGTGATGCTCAAATTATCAATAGTCATAGTAAACAAGATAATATTTTTATGTTTGACCAGTTTGCTTTGTCTGATAAGCAAATGTTAATCATAGAGATTAATGAGAAAAGAGGTATAAGAAATCAGACATTGAAAATTAAGAGTGCGGATATTTTAAAATCAAAACAGAAAAGCAATGTAGATTATATTACAATAGACTCAGATACTATGATCCTAAAAGATGAAGGGTATATTATATAGTTTATATACTGAATTACTTCAAGAAAAAAAATGGAAAGGTGCAGATAAAGTAATTAAAGGAGTTCAGATATAATGAATGCTAAAAAAGGATTATATGAAAAATAGGAATTATAGACGTAAAATTAATAAAAAGTAAAGTAGTATATAAAAAAATAAAAATTAATTGTAAATAAATAAACATGTTCTTTAGATGTTTTTAAAAAACATATTAGATTGTACTAGGAGAAAATGATATTTCATAGGAAGTGAACATGGTTGTTTTTTTATTTAATTTATTTATATATTTTTGTTCTAATTGTAAGAAATTTTGGTGGGCTGAAAATTTTTTATGATATAAGATTAAAAGCTATCTATAAATTAAGATAGCTTTTTTAAATTTATTACCTAGTTATTTAAAAATAGGGAATTTGAATAACATTAAAATACGTTTTAGCTGTCTTAGTTTATTTTAAGACAGCTTTTTTATTTAATTAGAAATTATAAATAATCTTCGAAAAAAAATATTGTAAGACTGTCTTACAATATTTTTTCAATTTATTGACTTGTGAAGAGTTTTTACATAGAAATGAACTTGTTACAATTGTTTAAATAAAAAAAAACTGATTCATTTTGTTTTGAATCAGGCTTAACTAGATTGAATTTGAGGATAGATTGCAATCGTAGAAATACAGACTAATACAATTTATGTTATATTCTCTTAGATAGTCAAGAGATTCATTTCATTCGCCTTCCATCATCTTTAAAATATCTTCATACCTATAAAATATCAATCCACCAATCTTCTTAAAGGGTATGGTACCATTTATTCTCATATTTTGCAAGGTACCAGGAGAAATACCAAGAAGCTTTCTTACTTCATAGCTTTTGATCCATTGTTTTATCTGTTGATCTTTTTTTCTATTAAAAGGGCTATACCTTCTTATCTCAGTAATAATCTCTTGCTTAAAAATCTCAAGATCTTCTTTTGTGATAAATTCTACTTTCATAATACATAGTATTTAGGGTTAGTTTTGATTTGTTATAAGCTACTAAAAGCTTAGTTCTAACCCTAAATAACAATTTATTTGTGCTAGTTATGTTCTGTTGTCTTTAGAAGGTTTATTTTGACTTTTCAAAGTTGTACTTGTGATTTTTTTGAGTAAGTCTTCTTTCCCTTAAGTTATCCATATCTTCACCTAGCTTATGTTCTAATACTTTAGCATAAATTTGAGTAGTCTGTATGGCAGTATGACCTAGCATTTTACTTACGGATTCAATTGGGACGCCGTTATTTAATGTAACAGTTGTAGCGAAGGTATGTCTAGCTAAGTGAAAGGATAAGTTTTTATCTATCTCACATATAATAGCAATCTCTTTTAAGTAACCATTCATTCGTTGGTTGCTAATAACAGGAAAAACTTTTCCTTTTGCAAAGGCTATAGGATGTTCTTTGTACTTTTTAACTAGCTCTAAGGCTTCAGGGAGTAGTGGAACCCTAACAGGTATTTTAGTTTTCTCTCTACTTGATATAATCCACTCTTTCCCATCACTTCCTTTAGCTATATTTTGTGGTGTTAAGTTAAAGATGTCTATATAAGCTAAACCAGTATAACAACTAAACAAAAACATATCAAGAACAGCTTGTAATCTTTCAATTGCAAAATTCTTGTTTACAAGGATTTCAAGTTCAGATTTAGTTAAGTGCCCTCTTTCTGTCTTCTCAAAGTGAAGTTTGTATTTGGTAAAGGGATCTTTTTCAATCCATTCCATTGTGATAGCTAAGTTGATTAACTTTTTAAATCTTTCAATGTGTTTCATAATGCCATTGTTATTTAATGGTTGATGTTTATGAATAGGTTTGCAGTTTCTTAAGAAGTTTTCAAAGTCAAAGATAAATTTGTAGTTAATCTCACTTAAATAGATGTCAGTTCGATTGTGTACTTTACGCAAATAGCTTTTAAGGTACTTTTCTGTAGAGAAATAGTTCTTTAGTGTACCATAAGCTAATTTATTTGTAGCAATCTCTCTGTGATAGTCTATAAGCTTTAAAAGTGATGATTCGGTGTCATCATGCCCAAGAAAGATATTTTTAACAGCTCCTATGGAGACAACTCTTTTTTGTTGGACTAATTGATGATAGGTATCTGTAATGAGAGAACGTACTCGCTCAATATGTGCGTTGATTCGAACCGTGTCTTCACTTTTGCCCTTCGCTTTTCCTTTAATATTATCCCAAGAAGTAGGGGATATTTTTAATTTTAAAGAAATTTCTGTTCGTTGTCCATTTACCGTTATCCTTGCATAGATAAGGGATGGAACTGTTTTGTTTGAATTAGAAACACGTATTATAAAGTGTATTCCAAATGTGTTTTTTGTTTTCATATCAATCTATTTTAATGTTAACCGAACTGTTTTGATATGGTTTTTAAAAACTACTCACCTGAATAGTACTCAAACAAGACCAAAAAGCACTGAATTAAACTATAATGAATTGTATTTAATTTACTGAAATACAAATAGTTAAACTCGATTCGGTGAGCTAATTTACCTTTTAAAAATAGCTCACCTAATAGCTCACATTTAGATTGATTTACTATGGATTATTATGATACATTTAAAAATAAAAAAATCCGTAAGTAATTGATACTTACGGATTTAGGCACATTCTGATACCCTAAAAGTCGGGGTGGCAGGATTCGAACCTGCGACCTCCTGGTCCCAAACCAGGCGCGATGACCGGGCTACGCTACACCCCGAAGAAGCGGAGAGACAGGGACTCGAACCCTGGCGACCGTTACCAGTCGACAGATTAGCAATCTGCTCCGTTACCACTCCGGCACCTCTCCTGAAAATTGAGGAATCCCTCATTTTTACTGGAGCAAACATACTATTAGTTTTTATTTTATGCAAATAAATTAAAGGAGAAAATAGTAGAAAATGACCTACTTTTTTTTACTGCATTAAGGATGAGGAAAATAGGAAGTAAAAAAAAGAAACAAAAAAAAGATATTTCCTCATCATCTGCCGTTTTAAAGGGCTTCACAATGGAAAAAGACGACATTTTTAAAAGTTAGAAGCACCATTCGCTTTAAATTATCACCTATATTTGCATCAGAAATAAGAATAAAGCTGAAATTGTAACAGCATTTTTAGCCCAAATGATTCAAACAGCATATGAAATTTGATACAACCCTGACTTTTTCAAGTGATCGCTTGAAGTTTATCATCGTAAATGACCACTATGTAGATGATATTTTTAGAGAATTGACACCAACCGTAGCGAAGTTTTTACCTTTTATTCCCACGCAAAAAAAAGAAGATACTTTTGGCTTTGTTGCCTATAGCTTGGGACAATTGGAAAAACAACAAGATATTACTTTGTTGGCAACTGATCGACTAACAGGTGAATTTATCGGCTGTTGTGGGATTCACGATATCAATGAAGAATCCATTTCATTGGGAATCTGGTTGAAAGAAAGCGCAAGCGGTAAAGGCTATGGCACAGAAATTATCAAAGCCCTAGAACAGTTTGTATTTGATCATATGTCCGTAGACTATTTGATCTACAATGTGGAACAAGACAATAAAGGAAGTATTAATATAGCCGAAAAATTAGGCTATGTCTACAATACTAGTTTTGTGCGTAACATCAGTGAGGAGAAAATACTGCATATGTTACAGTATCGCAAAGATAACTTGGCAAAGAAGTAAGAAACTAAAATAAAAACAGTACATTGAAAAAGTTCAGTTTGATTCATCGAATTAAGCTGAACTTTTTATCTGTAAAGACAAAGCAAACATGAGAAATAAGCCGATAGAACAGGTAGAACGTCTACTTACTCTTCCTTTTTTAAATGCCTCAGCAAGAGAAACAGGGGAGTTGTTTTTAGCAATTACAAGAGGGGAAAGCACTTGGTCTACTTTATTGCTTTCTGTTGAAACAGCCACACAGCTTTCGGTTATAGATCCCTCTATCCTACAGCTGTTGTTGGATGATTTTTCTCAAACTACTACTGTGATCGAACGGGAAGTACAGTTGAGACTCTTGCGTGCATTCTTGCATCTCATGGGAAAACATTGGAATTCGTATCGAATGGAAACATCGCTTGTGGGGCATCTGTGGTCGGATGATTGGACAGTTATTCAAACGTGGAAGCAAGAGCAAGCAGCCCAATACACCTGGTTTCAACTGTTGAGCATGCTAATCGATGCTAGAGATAATATAAGCCAAGCACAGGCGTTTAATCCTATTCAAGAAGGGATAAAACAAGAAGTGCTTATGATTTTGGATATGCTAGAACCCCAAGAGCGAACTGTTTTTCCTACAACACAACAATGGGAGAATCAAAGCTTGTGTTTTCGAAAGATTACAACAGAAGATGCTCCCTTACTACAACGCCATTTTACCCCTGCAGTTGGACAATACTTGAGCATAGACTCCTTTGCCCATCCGTTGTTGGCTGCTGAATACATCCGACAAGCTCAGTTGGAAATGCAACAGGGGAGTTGTTTGGTTTTATTGGCTTTTGAAAAGCCAGAAAAGGAGTTTGTCGGATGCGTAACCATCAATGATATTAATCAACGAACTGTTGAGATTGGCTTGTGGATCAGTGAAGAACAACAAGGAAAGGGCTATGGTGCTAATTTGCTAGAACAAGTACTCGCTATTATAATTGACCGTATTCCAACAGCTGAGATCATCTATACAGTTGAAAAAGAGAACCAAAGAAGCATCAACCTATGTGAGAAATACGGATTTCAATCTAGTCGGGAGTTTATCTTAGAACCTACACCACTCAAAAATAAGTATAGAGCTATGATTCAATATACCAAAACGTTGAATGGATTTAGATTCAAGGCGAAAGAGTAGGTGGATATAGTTGAAAAATACTATATTCGGAAAAGTTAATCCTATTGAGTATGAAAAAAACCATTACCCTACTGTGTAGCTGCATTCAATTCTTTGTTTTTGGACAAACGAAAACACCTGAGGAATTAGGATTTAGACATATCACCTATACGTATCAAGGCGATGTAGTCGATGTGATTGTCAAATCTAAAAAAGGAGAAGAAAATCAACCCAAACCCTTGTTCTTTTTCTGCCAAGGTAGCTTACCTGATCCGACAATCAAATACTTAGGTGATCGCGTATTGGTTTTTCCTTTCGATATGGAGATCTATGCAGAACAATACCATTTGGTTATCGTTGGAAAACCAGGAAGTCCTTTGGTGCTCGATTTAGCACCTTTTGCTCCTTCCTATCAATTTAGACAAGCAGGAGAAAAAGTACCACAAGCCTATACCGATCGCAACTATTTGAGCTACTACGTAGAAAGAAATATAGAAGTACTCCAAGCATTAGCCCAAGAAGAGTGGGTCTCATCAGACCAATTGGTTGTAGCTGGACATTCAGAAGGCAGTACAATAGGGGCTAAGATGGCACTATTATATCCTGAAATTACGCATTTAATTTACTCTGGTGGAAATCCAATGGGCCGTATAATGTCGATCATAACGGAATATCGCTATGGAGAAACAGAAGCGGATCAAAGAGCAGAACATATGTTTGATCATTGGCAATGGATTCTGGATAATAAAGAAAGTGTAACAGATGAACGCGGCGATAGCCCTAGGGCAACCTATGAGTTTTCTGAACCTTCCTTTGACGTTTTGGAGCAATTGAAGATTCCGGTGCTCGTAACCTACGGAAGCAAAGATTGGAGTGCGCCATTTAATGATTATTTACATCTCGAAGCCTTGAGAAAAGGATGGACAAATTTTACATTTAAAGCCTATATCGGTACGGAACACAATTTCTTTCCTGTGAATGAGCAGTATGTGCCAGATCACAAGGTACGCAATTGGCCAAAAGTTGCTACAGATTGGCTGACTTGGTTAACTGTGAATGGTGAGTAGTGAGTAGTGAGTAGTGAGTAGTGAGTGGAGAATGGAGAGTTGTGAACTATAAACTGTAAACTATAAACTATAAACTGTAAACTAAAATAGCGAGGAAAACCTCGCTATTTCAAATCGTTATTAAGAGAAAAGAGAAAACATTTTTTTAGAATTTATAGCGTACGGCTACACCAAAGTCGATGTAGAGTCCGTCGCGATAGGAGTTATTTAAGTATAATTCAGGACGGGCATCCAATGCAATTTGCAAGGGAATTTCATTCAATGTATATTCAATTCCCACAGTACCTGTAATTAAACCAAATGTACCATTGTCTTTGTATCTTTTACCTGAATGATTGTAGTATTTGTAGCTATAATTACCTACAGCCGCACCTACACCTGCATACCAATCAAAGTTCCCTTCAATAGTCCATACCCATTCGTATATACCCGTAACTTTTGTTGCGTTGTAGTCGTCATTGTTTCTAAATCCTAGGTTTAGTTCTAAGCGATTATTGCGCATTAGATCTCTTTGGTAAGAGATTTCAGTCCCTAATCCCGAGTTTCCACCAAAACGCAACCCAATTGCATTTTTAGGACCTTGCTGTGCAAAGGAAGCCGTAGTTAATAAACCCGCTAATCCAAGTGAAAGCAGTAGTTTTCTCATTTCTTATTGTATTTTTTTGTTAGGAGAACAAAAGTAAGCAATATCTAGTAGGATTAAAAAACAGATGGGAGTAAATGAATAAAATGAAGAAAAATATGTTTTTTGTTGCCATTTTTAAATAATGGTTTTACCTTTGTGACTTAATTATCAGGAATTTTTCTAAAAACAAGTAGAAAAATAGCAACCTGCAACAACAAGCAAGGTGCTCCAAAGGATAAGCCAGTCATGGAAAAAATGTTGATCTACCAGTGTTTGGTAGTTGAGTTGTACTATATTTTTTTCGATAGGTATCTCTGGTTACTTGTTAGTAGAAGCAAAAGAATATATATGACAGAGAACAAATTCTACACCCTCATTCCCTTTTTTGTTTTTGTAGCTGTTTTTCTAGGAAGTGGAATAGCTTTAGACAACTTTTATCAATTGCCATCGCCCATTGCTATTAGCGTGGGGATTATCACGGCTTTTGTCTTATTTTATAAAACCCCAATGAAAGAGCGCATCACCGCCTTGGTCGAAGGATGTGGAGATAGTAAGATCATGACCATGTGTTTGATTTATATCTTAGCAGGTGCTTTTGCTACCATCACCAAAGCCATTGGTGGGGTAGATGCGATGGTTCACATTGGGTTACAGTATATTCCCGTAGCCTATTTAGGGGTGGGAATTTTTATTATTGCCTGCTTTCTTTCCTTGTCTATTGGAACTTCCGTAGGAACAATCGTCGCATTGGGACCTATTGTCGTCGGGTTAGCAGAAAAAACAGGGAGTTCTATGGGACTTTTATGTGGTTCGCTATTAGGCGGAGCAATGTTTGGCGATAACCTGTCAATTATTTCCGATACCACTATCACGGCTACACAAACGTTGGGGTGTCAGATGAAAGATAAATTTAGAGCTAATTTTAAGATTGCTATCCCTGCGGCCATACTAACAATAGCAGTGCTGTTTTTTACAAAAAATGATGCTGCAGACTTTGCGTTGGATGTAAATCAGCAAGCCAATTATGTATTGCTGATTCCCTATGTGTTGACTATTGTACTCGCTTTGGCGGGAGTTGATGTTTTTGTGGCCCTGTTTTTGGGCATTCTTTCCGCGGGAATCCTCGGCTTAGTACGAGAAGATTTTGACTTAGCTGGATTGGCCAACCACACCTACCTCGGGTTTACCTCGATGACGGAAATATTTCTCCTTTCCATGTTAACAGGTGGACTTGCGCGTATGATTGAGCGTCAAGGAGGTTTGGCATGGATTCTCCAAAGCATGAAAAAGAAAATTAAGACCTCAAAAGGTGCTGTTTTCGGCATCGCCTCTCTCGTATCCGGCGTAGGGGTTTGTATGGCCAATAATACCGTATCCATCCTCGTAGTGGGTAATGTCGCTAATGATGTAGCGACAGAATATAAGTTGAACCGCCCTTATGTCGCTTCTATTTTGGATATTTTTGCCTGTATTGTGCAAGGAATCCTGCCATATGGTGCACAAATCCTTATCTTATTGAGCTTTACAGAAAAAAAATTAGGGTATATTGAGCTGCTAACACAAGGGTACTATTTTCTCTTCTTGCTCCTCGTTACTTTATTTTATATGGCCTTTTTTAGAAAAGAGGTACAAACAGTTTAAAAAATTCAGTCCCGAATTACAAATTGTTTATATTTGCCCTTTGTCAAAACAAAATTGAAATATACATGAAATTATTAGAAGGAAAAATAGCAATTATTACCGGTGCCACTCGTGGAATAGGAAGAGGTGTAGCTTTAGCTTTTGCAGAACAAGGAGCTAACGTAGCATTTACCTACAGTTCATCTGTACAAGCAGCAGATGAGTTGGTCAATGAACTTGTTGCTTTAGGCGTTCAAGCAAAAGGATATCAATCAAATGCAGCTGAATATGCAGCCGCAGAACAATTGGTAGAAGAAGTTTTAAAAGACTTTGGTAATATTGATGTTTTAATTAATAATGCAGGTATCACAAAAGATAACTTATTGATGAGAATGTCTGAACAAGACTTCGATGCAGTAATTGAAGTGAACTTAAAGTCTGTATTTAACATGACCAAAGCAGTACAACGCACCATGTTAAAAAATAGAAAAGGTTCTATTATCAATATGAGCTCAGTTGTAGGAGTGAAAGGAAATGCAGGACAAGCCAATTATGCAGCATCAAAAGCAGGAGTAATCGGATTTTCAAAATCAGTTGCTTTAGAATTGGGATCGAGAAATATTCGTTGTAATGTCATTGCCCCAGGATTCATTGAAACAGAGATGACAGGAAAATTAGCGGAAGACGTAGTGAAAGGATGGACAGATGCCATTCCATTAAAACGCGGCGGAAGACCAGAAGACGTTGCCAATGCTTGTGTATTCTTAGCTTCAGAATTATCAGCTTATATTACAGGACAAGTAATCAATGTGGATGGAGGAATGTTAACCTAATCCAAATCGAAAAATAAAACAGCAAGGGAGAATAAAAGGACAGCTTTTATTCTCCCTTTTTTTGTTGTATTTGGTCGTACTGTACACCGTTTCAACCCACCTCACAACCAACTTATTATCACTAGAAAAGCGATTTTTAAAACGAAAAATGAACGGGTAAAATGGACGAAGTGCGAAAAAAAGATTTGATTTATACGATAAAAAAGGATACTTTTAAATAGTCAGTTGAAATAACTCAACAGCCATTTATTTAGTATATCATTGAAAGATTTTATAAAACACAATCAAAAGGCATGGGATAGCCAAGCAAGAGCAAATGTTCCTTGGTCTCAACCTGTCAGTAGTGAAGTAGTCGAAAAGGCAAAACAAGGAATAAGGGAGTTGTATGTCCTGCCTACAAGCCTAGATAAGGATTGGATTGGCGATATCAAAGGAAAAAAAGTACTGTGCTTAGCGTCTGCTGGTGGCCAACAAGGGCCTATACTAGCAGCTTTAGGAGCAGAAGTAACCGTGTTTGACCTATCCGAAGAACAATTGTCAAAAGACCGTGATGTAGCAACAAGAAATCAGTTGAATATAGTGACGAAACAAGGGGATATGCGAGATCTTCGTGTATTTGAAAACGATTGTTTTGATCTAATCGTCCATCCAATCTCTAATTTATATGTCGATGATGTTACAAAAGTTTGGGAAGAGTGTTTTCGCGTGTTGAAAACAGGCGGAAAACTAATCAGTAGCTTTTATAATCCCGTTGTATTTATAGAGGACCGACAAGCAGAAATAAAAGCAACAGGAATGATTCAACCCAAGTATACGATTCCCTATGCTGATCAAACCGATTTGTCTGAAGCGGCATTGAACCAAAAAATAGAAAAAGGAGAAGCCCTTGTCTTTGGTCATTCCCTCAAAGATTTGATCGGTGGACAAACCAGAGCAGGATTTGCTATTATAGCTTATGATGAGGCTTTGCAACCCCATCCACGCTTTACCATAGATCCTTTTATCCCCACCTTTATTGCAACGCTTAGTGTAAAATTAAATAAATTATAGTTTCTTGAATCATATGGAAAAAAAACGCACTTGGTTAGGTATAGATTCTATATCCGTGGAACATTTTACCACCATCGAAAAAGAAGGTAGTTTTCACTGTAAAGGTGAAGTAGTAGGGAATAAAAATAATCGCATTTACGGCTTGGAATATCAGGTAGTTACAACGTCTAATTGGGAAACTCGCTTCTTTGATATCCGCTGTCAAGAGGGGCATCGTTACTTTCAGCTCAGTGGACATAAATTGAACGAGCAATGGTTTATTGATGAACAGGAATATCCTCACTTCAAAGAATGCCTCGATATCGATATTGCCCTAACACCTTTTACCAATACGTTGCCAATTAATCGATTGAACCTAGCTATTGGGGAATCCAAAATCATTCCCGTATTGTATATTAATCCGCTAGAAGAGAATTTTACACTTGTTCAACAAGAGTATACCAAATTATCCGAAAATACGTACCATTATAAAAATATTTGGAGTGATTTCGAAGCAACCATTACCCTCGATGCAGCGGGGTTTGTAACGGAATATCCCGGTTTATTTAAAGTGGTTTAACTTACAACAAAGAGGATGTCTCAAAAGGACATCCTCTTTGTTTTTGCCTGTTTTATCGACGTTCAAGGACTCTTATTCCCCTTTTGTAGGGGTTTCCTTTTATATGTCAGCCTAGTGCATGCGTTATACATCCATGGTGCGTCTATTAAAAACAAGCTTTTTTATAGTCTCACCATGGACTCACTATGGACTCACCATAGATTTACTTCAAAGGAAATACCTTTCATATCCCTACCAATGATGTCTCGTCCTGCTCTAGCTGTACCGTTCTTGTTTATACTCCTCTTATCTACTAAACCATTATTTTTCCATGCTTTTATTGTTTCGTTCTCTTAGACTTGTATAAGAAAGAGTTCCATTTTTTTTAAAGCAGTATCTTTTTGTTAACTTTCTTGTTTGCTGATCTGTGTTTTAACGCTATCGCTTGTATTTGAACTGTTTTTTGAAATAATTTTATCCTGTTTCCTAGGAGTAATAACCAATGCCATTGGGAATCGTATTGGATCGAGGAAATAATCGTAGTGTTAAAATGATACAAGGGCTTTGTAACTAATCTAAAAAAGAGATGTTTTCCGATTAAAGCGAGAAAAGTTGAAATTCAAAACGTTATAGCGATGAAAAAGTACAAAATAACCAATGAGTCCATGGAGTATAATGGCTGTCTACTTTGGCGCATAGAATGTTTGAAAACGCATAGAAAAGGAGGATGGATAGAAAGTGAACTCAATTTAAGTCAAACGGGAAGTTCATGGATAGCAGATAATGCCAAAGTATATGGCGAGGCTGCGATATTAGACAATGCTAAAGTTAGTGGAAATGCCGAAGTATTTGGTGCAGCGCGAATTACAGCGGAAGCTCAGGTATATGGCAATGCAATCGTGTCTGATTATGCGATCGTTACGGCTTATGCCCAAGTGTATGATGAAGCATCAGTGGAAGATTCGGCTCAGATTTATGGCAATGCAACCATCTCGGGAAATGCGTTAGTATCTGCCTATGCGAAGGTCTATGATCATGCTTCTGTAGAAGGTTCAGCACAGGTCTATGACAATGTACAGGTCTATGGACATGCAACCATTAAAGATCGCGCTTATCTATACAAAGATGCCCATGTTAAAGGAAATACCATAGTATCCAATAACGAATGCATTGGGGAAAATTTGTACAATTGGGAGGATGTAAATGCATTGACCATGTTGAATATTAGCCTAGTACATGGCGCTAAATCCGCAGAGCTGTACGCAAATGGAAAGCATCAACTAGCAATTAAAATTAGCTTACGAGCAAAAGATAAAAAAGACAAGTACATCAGCATACCCGCCAGTGAAATTATAGAAAACATTGAATTAGTCGATGAAGAGAATAATCCAATTCAGCTGAAGATTCACTATACGCATCTAGCAGGTTTGTACGTCTATCCGCCAATGGGAGAAGCCAAACAACAAAGCGATGAAAAAGAGTCTTTTGCCGTGATTTATTTAGCTGTACAGGAATGGATGAAAGCTTTTAAACTCTGTGTGCGTTGTAAAGTTAAACAGTGGTCGCAGGATCATAAAATACAGCGGATCAAACGCGTGGAGTATACTACTGCAAAAGAGCACAACTACAGCTCTATTGCCGCAGATTACATTGCAATTACCGTATTGCCTAAACGGCAATTTACCCAGTCTAATATCCGCGTACAAACGTTTACTGAACTAGATGTCAATGGGATTGAAAATTCTAAGCTAACGAAGTATTATGTGCAATTTAACCCTCAAGATGGGTTAGTCATCCGACATACCTCTTGCATAAATAGCAAGTGGTTTCACTATAAGCAATCGGGCATATACAAGGGCTGTACCATCTCAACGGATCACACCTTTGCAGCCGATGACAGTGCTGTATTTACAGCAAAGTTTGAATTTACCTCGAGTAAATTTAGAAAAGTTAGGGCCAAAAACCACGAAGTGGAGGGGTTGTGTTTTTGGGTGTATCAAGCTTGGGAAGGACTCGTCTGGTCTTATTACGAATGGGGAGGTGAAATGTATTTTTCTCTGTTTGATCAGTGGGGTAATGAAGCGAGTCTTATTGCACGGACTGGTGAAGAGGAACACTTGCAATTTCATGTGCGAACAGAGGAATTTAATCACGGGTAAAAAACGAAAGAGCAAATCTTTCTTTCGAACAGCTGAAGGCATGTTAGAGTAGAAGAATGAGGGGAATGAAAAAGAGCGTTGATTTTTCAACGCTCTTTCGGGTTAAAGCCTAAGGGATACCGATGGCGTGGGTTTAAGATGTAAATCCGCGCGAGCGGGAATCGATCTTTGCTATTTACAAGCTACAAACCTACATCAGTCGAAATTAACCTGCAATACCCCTTTCGTTATATGGAAAAAAAGTTCAAATGACTTTATTTGTCTCTAGATAAAAAAAGCAAACAACTGTTTTTCAGTTGTTTATTTTACTCGGTTTTTGTTTGGGTATATTAATTTAAGGAGGATGATTAATTAAAATTAATACGGGATTTGTATAAAAAAAAGGAGCATTGGGTTACAATGCTCCTTTTGGTATCAACTAACTTTAACTATTTCGATATGAAATCATATATTTATGAGACAAATATCTATTTTTCTTTTTGAAATGATATTACCGTTAGGTTATGTGATTGTTATTGTTGATCTGAGATTAAAACAGGTCCAATAAGCTCTTTTTCTTTTCCTTTTTAGGGGTTGCTTTTTTGTCAGAATCCGTATTCTTAGCAGACGTTGTATTCGCTGTTTTATCCTGTTTGCTGAATACGTCTTGCAATACGTTTGTAGATCTTGAATGGGGTTTATTACCGCGAATGTTATTTTCTTCTACAGCGATCATGGTAAATACACCATCCATGGTTTTCTCCGTTACATAATTCGTCAAATCGGGATTGACAGGAGAAACTAAAGGCAGGCTATTGTATTTGGTAAAAATACCTTCCCAAGCTGTTGTAGCGCCTACTTTAGATAGAGATTCTTCGATGATGGGTGCAAATTTAACGGCTAATTCCTTCGATGTTTTTGCTTTTAAGTAGTCCGTAGCAGATGATGGTCCACCAAGTAAAATAGTAGCAGCATCGTTAAAAGTTAAGTCTTTGATGGCTTGAACAAAAATAGGAGTTGCTTCTTCTACAGCGCTTTCGGCAGCGCGGTTTAAAAGTTGTAAGCCTTGGTCTGCCACGCTTCCCATACCCATAGAACGAAGGGTTTTGTCTACCTTTTGTAACTCATCCGGTAGCATGATTTTAACCATTTCATTCTTAAAGAAACCGTTGGGTTTTGCAAGTTCACTCACTTGTTGTTGAATCCCTTTGTCTAAGGCCTCTTTTAGCCCTTTTCCGATCTGATCTTGGGATAAACTACCCAATACGCCACCCAATTTACTTTGAGCCGTAACGGTGTAATTGGAACCTAAAACACCAAGTAACAAACATGCGCTTATCAAAATTCTTCTCATGATTTTTAAACTATTTTATTGATTTATTATAAGTTATGTTTGGTCTCTTCTTTAATGGCTCGGAGTAGAATATCCACTTTGTTTTGGATATTAACCGATTCATTTAACAAGAGATTTTGAAGCAACAAAGCGGAAGTCGCCTCAGCTAGCTTGGCCGTTTGTTGAATCGTGGAAATAAGGGTGTTTTTGGTATGCACAACAATAGCCCATAGCTCTTCGGATACATAAAGCTGTTGTGTGACATTATATTCAAATTCTTGTTCAAGATGTTGGACCAACAAATGCGCATAGGCTTGTGTGTCGGTACTTAAAGGTTGTACACGGAGGATTAATTTCTTTAAATCGCTTCGCTCTGCATAAATCACCAAACGCTCACAAGCTTGTAGTTTTAGGGCCTTGCTGTCAATACCCGAATCTTTTGTGGTCAATTCCTTGATGATAAAGTAATCCCGTTTTGATTGTTTCTCTAAGATTTTTTGAAAAAAAACATAAGACAACCCCGCAACGACTAAAGCAGGCACTACATATTGAAGTGAGGTAAGAATAAAATTGAGATCCATGAAATTAAAGTTTGAACAAAAGTACTATTATTTGTTTAAGATAAAACGCTTTAATAGAAACAAAACTTGTTATAAAGTAATAGTAGTTGTAATTTTGGCTTTTTACGGTTTTAGACACTATGCAAAGTTATATTGATCAACTTAATGAAGCTCAAAGAGCACCTGTATTACAGAAAGACGGCCCCATGATTGTCATTGCTGGAGCAGGTTCGGGAAAAACAAGAGTATTGACCTTGCGAATCGCTTACTTGATGCACCAAGGCGTGGATGCCTTTAATATTTTATCTTTAACATTTACCAACAAAGCCGCGCGCGAGATGAAAAACCGCATCGCTCAAATTGTCGGTAGTGGTGAAGCTAAGAACTTGTGGATGGGTACTTTTCACTCGGTTTTTGCACGATTGTTGCGTGCAGAAGCAGATCATTTGGGATACCCCAGTAACTTTTCGATTTACGATTCACAAGATAGTCAACGACTGATTGGTCAGATTATCAAAGAGTTGCAGTTAGATAAAGACATCTATAAACCCAAAGAAGTAGCAAGCCGTATTTCATCGTATAAAAATAACTTGGTTACGGTAAAAGCGTATTTCAATGACGCTGAACTGCAAGAAGCCGATGCCATGAGTAAACGCCCGCGTATTGGGGAGATTTACGAGCACTATGTAGAGCGTTGTTTTAAAGCAGGTGCAATGGATTTTGATGATTTACTGTTGAAAACCAATGAACTATTGACCCGTTTTCCCGATGTATTAGCGAAGTACCAAGATCGCTTTCGCTATATTCTAGTGGATGAGTACCAAGATACCAATAACTCCCAATACCTGATTGTACGCGCCTTATCTGATCGCTTTCAAAATATCTGTGTTGTAGGGGATGATGCGCAAAGTATCTATGCCTTCCGTGGGGCTAACATCAACAATATCCTCAATTTCCAAAAGGACTTTGACAACGTACAGCTGTATCGCCTAGAACAAAATTACCGTTCAACAAAAAATATCGTAGAAGCAGCCAACACCATTATTGACAAGAATAAAGTCAAGTTGGAAAAAGTCGTGTGGACAGACAATGATTATGGACCTAAGATTAAGGTACACCGTTCCTTAACCGATGGGGAAGAAGGGCGATTTGTTGCCTCTACTATTTTTGAAGAAAAAATGCAAAATCAAAAAAACAACAGTGATTTTGCGATTCTATACCGTACCAATGCACAGTCACGTGCCATGGAGGATGCCTTGAGAAAAAGGGATATTCCCTATCGTATTTACGGGGGATTGTCCTTCTATCAACGCAAGGAAATTAAAGACGTATTGAGCTATTTGCGCTTAATTATCAACCCCAAAGACGAAGAAGCTCTCGTGCGCGTCATTAATTATCCGGCAAGGGGAATTGGTGCAACAACCTTAGATAAACTAACCATTGCTGCGAATCACTACAAACGCTCGATTTTTGAGGTGATGAGTCATATTGATAAGATTGACTTGAAAATTACCGCAGGAACAAAAAATAAATTAACCGACTTTGTCAACATGGTCAAAGCTTTTCAAGCCTTAGAGGAAACTAAAGATGCTTATGAAATGGTGGAACATGTGGTGAAGAAAACGGGATTGGTACAAGAACTACGCAAAGACACCACACCAGAGGGAATTACGCGTATGGAAAATATTGAGGAATTGCTCAATGGTATTAAAGATTTTATCGAAGGACAACGCGAAATAGACGGCGCTCGTGGTGCATTATCCGAATTTTTAGAAGATGTTGCATTAGCAACAGACTTAGATAAAGATACAGGAGACGATGATCGCGTGGCCTTAATGACGATTCACTTAGCCAAAGGACTGGAGTTTCCAACTGTTTTCTGTGTGGGAATGGAAGAAGACCTCTTTCCAAGTGCAATGAGTAGTAGTACGCGAACCGAATTGGAAGAGGAACGCCGCTTGTTTTATGTGGCTTTAACGCGTGCAGAACACCAAGCGTATTTGACCTATGCCCAATCGAGATACCGTTGGGGGAAGCTCATCGACTGTGATCCTTCGCGTTTCATTCAAGAGATTGACGATCAATACTTGGAATTCTTAACACCAGTAGAAACCAATTACCGCTATACGCCTAAAATTGATGCTGATATTTTTGGCGACGTAGATAAAAGCAAGTTGCGCTTGTCAAAACCCGTAAAAGGGACACCACCAGCCTACCTGAAAAACAACGAAGAACCAGTTTTGGATCGAAATATTCGCAAGCTTAAACCTGTGAATGCCGCCTCAACAACCAGTCAAGGTGATGCGGCTAACAGTGGTCTTGTAATAGGACAACGCGTGATGCACGAGCGATTCGGTCAGGGGGTAATCCTAAACCTAGAAGGAGTAGGAGCAGACCGCAAGGCGGAAATCAATTTCGATGTAGGGGGAATTAAAAAACTATTGCTGCGATTTGCGAAGCTTCAAGTTTTAGCGTAAATTGTATAAATCAATAAAAATCAAAGATATGGCACAGTTTGTAAAGATTTATCCAGAGAATCCAAATGAAAGGGAGATCAATAAGGTCGTAGAGGTTTTGCGCAATGGTGGATTGATTATTTATCCCACCGATACCGTGTATGGATTGGGATGTGATATCACCAATACAAAAGCCTTGGAACGCATTGCTCGTATTAAGGGAATCAAATTAGAAAAAGCCAATTTTTCTTTTGTCTGCCATGACTTGAGTAATATATCCGATTATATCAAACAAATTGATACCGCAACATTCAAAGTATTGAAGAAAGCCTTACCAGGTCCTTATACCTTTATTCTCCCAGGAAATAACAATTTACCCAAAGAGTTTAGAAAGAAAAAAACAGTGGGAATCCGCGTACCAGACAATACTATCGCCAGAGAAATTGTCCGCCGACTGGGAAATCCCATTGTGTCAACGTCAATCTATGACGAAGATGAAATTTTAGAATACACCACAGACCCAGAATTGATCCAAGAAAAATGGGATAATATCGTCGATTTAATTATCGACGGGGGATATGGTGATAATCAGGCATCTACTGTTATTGATTTGTCGGGAATCGAACCAGAAATTATAAGAGAAGGAAAAGGATCGATTGATATTTTCTAAATTATACGAATACAAAACAAATATTTTTTAAATTTAATAAAGTCAAATCCAAGAATAAATGGGACATATGCAGAATTAAATTAGGGAAATTCAAACCTAATTATTATTTTTGTATCTGTTTATTTTTAAAGCTAAACGTATTACACTATGAATTTACATGAATTTCAAGGTAAAGAAATATTAGCTAGCTACGGGGTAAGAGTACAACGTGGGTTAGTAGCTAACAACGCAGATGAAGCTGTTGAAAAAGCAAAACAACTTACAGAAGAAACTGGCACAAGTTGGTATGTAGTAAAAGCTCAAATCCACGCAGGGGGTAGAGGTAAAGGAGGAGGAGTAAAGTTAGCTAAGAACTTAGATGAAGTAAAAGAGCTAGCTGGAAAAATCATCGGAATGGACCTAATTACTCCACAAACACCACCAGAAGGTAAACGAGTGAATAGAGTATTAGTAGCAGAAGATGTTTACTATCCAGGTGAAAGCGAAGTTAGTGAGTTCTATATGTCTGTATTATTAGACCGTTCTAAAGGTAGAAATATGATTATGTATTCTACTGAAGGAGGAATGGATATTGAAGAAGTTGCTGAAAATACGCCACACTTAATTTTCAAAGAAGAAATCGATCCTGCAGTAGGATTACAAGGTTTCCAAGCAAGAAGAATTGCATTCAACCTAGGGTTATCAGGTAATGCATTCAAAGAAATGGTTAAATTCGTTGACGCTTTATACAATGCGTATATCGGAAGTGACTCTTCTATGTTTGAAATCAATCCTGTATTAAAAACATCGGACGATAAAATTTTAGCTGTTGATGCTAAAGTAACATTAGATGACAATGCATTATACAGACAAAAAGTATATGCTGAATACAGAGATATCACAGAAGAGCGTCCAATCGAAGTAGAAGCTAAAGAAGCTGGTTTAAACTATGTGGATTTAGATGGAACTGTTGGATGTATGGTTAACGGTGCTGGTTTAGCTATGGCTACCATGGATTTAATCAAATACGCAGGTTTTGAACCAGCTAACTTCCTTGACGTAGGAGGAACTGCTGATGCTAAACGTGTGGAAATTGCTTTCCGTATTATCTTAAAAGATCCAAACGTAAAAGCAATCCTAATCAACATCTTCGGAGGAATCGTTCGTTGTGACCGTGTTGCTCAAGGTGTTGTAGATGCTTACAAAAACATGGGTGACGATATTAAAGTGCCTATTATTGTACGTCTTCAAGGAACAAACGCTGAATTGGCAAAAGAATTGATCGATCAATCAGGTATGCCAATCTTATCAGCTGTAGCTTTCCAAGAAGCAGCAGATCAAGTAAAAGCAGCTTTATCTTAATTAGATAAACGTCTAGATAAAAAAAAGCAGTGAACGAAAAGTTTACTGCTTTTTTTTTTGGTTATGAGTTATGGGTGAAAATTTTCTAGATAAAAACAACCTAACAAAAGAACAAAGAACAAAGAGCAAATCGCAGCGCAGCGTAGATTCATCGAACACCAAAATAAATATAAACTAGGTGAGATAAACCGCGCGATGAACAAAGAGCAAAAAAGGGATTTGATCTTCAAAAGATCAAATCCCTTTCTATCATAATACTTCACTCTTCACTCATTCTACATCATCTTACTTATTTCTAAAAACGAGTTCATCGTTAAATGAATCTAGTAAGATCATACTTTCTGCTTTGATATTTCCTGCTAAAATTTCTTTAGACAACTTGTTCAAAACTTCGCGTTGAACCACTCGTTTTACGGGTCTAGCACCAAATTGTGGATCAAATCCTTTGCGAGCTAAGAATTCTTTCGCTTCTTTGGTCGCCTCCAAATGAATGTTTTGTTCATTCAACATTTTCATCACTCCTTGCAATTGAATATCGACAATTTCAAGAATATTCTCTTGTGTAAGTGGCGTAAACATGACAACTTCATCAATACGGTTTAAGAATTCTGGACGTACGGATTGTTTTAGTACATTCAATACTTCTTCTTTTGCTTCTTCCGAGGCTTGTTCCATATTGGTTGCTTGTTCAAATTTCTCTTGGATAATGTGGCTACCCATGTTAGACGTCATGATGATGATGGTATTTTTAAAATCAGCCAAACGTCCTTTATTATCGGTTAGACGTCCTTCATCCAATACTTGAAGCAAGATGTTGAACGTATCGGGATGTGCTTTTTCTATCTCATCCAGCAATACAACAGAATACGGTTTTCTTCGAACGGCTTCAGTCAGTTGTCCTCCTTCATCATAGCCCACGTATCCTGGAGGTGCACCAACCAATCGGCTTACGCTGTGGCGTTCCGAATATTCACTCATATCAATACGCGTCATCGAATTCTCATCGTCAAATAAATAAACTGCTAAGGCTTTGGCAAGTTCCGTTTTACCCACACCAGTTGTTCCTAAGAATAGGAAAGAACCAATCGGTTTTTTTGGATCTTGTAATCCCGCACGACTTCGGCGTACCGCGTCACTAATTGCTTCAATGGCTTCTTCTTGCCCCACTACGCGTTTGTGTAGCTCTTCTTCTAAATGCAAGAGTTTCTCACGCTCACTTTGTAGCATTTTAGTTACGGGTACTCCTGTCCATTTGGCTACAACTTCCGCAATATCATCGCTAGTTACTTCCTCTTTAATTAAAGAATGCCCTTTTTGATTCTCTTCGAGTTGGGCTTGTGCTTTTTCAAGCTCTTCTTGGGCCTGTTTGATCTTGCCATAACGCAATTCAGCTACTTTTCCATAATCGCCTTCGCGTTCTGCCTTTTCCGCTTCTAACTTGAAGGATTCAATCTCTTGCTTACAGGTCTGTACGCGATCCACAACCTCTTTTTCTGATTGCCATTTAGCGAAAATCTCATTGCGTTCTTCTTTTAAATTGGCTACTTCTAATCCGAGCAGTTTTAATTTATCCTCGTCATTTTCGCGTTTAATGGCTTCAATCTCAATCTCCAATTGCATGATTTTACGATCTAAAACATCCAATTCTTCTGGTTTTGAGTTGATCTCCATACGCAATTTAGCCGCTGCTTCATCCATCAAGTCAATGGCTTTATCCGGTAAGAAGCGATTGGTAATATAGCGTTCTGATAAATTGACCGCCGCGATAATGGCTTCGTCTTTGATGCGCACTTTATGGTGTGCCTCATATTTTTCTTTAATACCACGCAAAATAGAGATGGCGCTTTCGGTATCAGGCTCATCGACAATTACCTTTTGGAAACGACGTTCTAGCGCTTTGTCTTTCTCAAAGTACTTTTGGTACTCATCGAGTGTAGTTGCACCAATCGAACGCAACTCTCCACGGGCTAAAGCAGGTTTTAAAATATTCGCTGCATCCATGGCACCTTCACCACCACCAGCACCTACTAAAGTGTGTATCTCATCGATAAACAAGATAATTTGTCCTTCTGCGCTGGTAACTTCTTTGACTACGGATTTTAATCGCTCTTCAAATTCTCCTTTGTATTTCGCCCCAGCAATTAAAGCTCCCATATCGAGGGAAAAAATCTGTTTGTCCTTTAAATTCTCTGGTACGTCTTGTTGTACAATACGATGGGCTAATCCTTCGGCAATGGCTGTTTTACCCACACCAGGTTCTCCAATCAGCATCGGGTTATTTTTGGTACGTCTACTCAAGATTTGAAGTACGCGTCTTATTTCTTCATCACGACCAATAACAGGATCTAACTTTCCTTCATAGGCTAGTTGTGTTAGGTTATTGGCGTATTTATTTAGTGAATTATAGGTCTCTTCAGCAGAAGCCGAGGTTACACGTGCACCATTGCGAATCTCTTGAATGGCTGCTTCCAATTGTTTTTCAGTCACACCTTGATCCTTGAGCATTTGTGCAACTGTACTCTTAGATTTGAAAATCGCTAAAAGCAAGTGTTCAATCGAAACGTACTCATCTTTCATCTTCGTAGCAATGGCTTGTGCTTCCGTGATCGCTGTAGCAGCATCACGAGATAAACCAATTTGACCACCATCAACTTTAGCAAATCGCTGAATGCTTGCATCTAAAGCTGATTTAAACGTTTCGACATTGATATTTAACTTCTTTAAGATAAAAGGAGTCACGTTTTCATCGACTTCTAATACAGCTTTAAAGAGATGCTCATTCTCGATTTGTTGCTGGCCTAAGCCTTGTACAATAACCTGTGCACGCTGCAAGGCTTCTTGTGATTTGATTGTAAAATTATTCAAATTCATATCTTTTCTTTTTTAGGTGTTGTTTCTTACTTTTTACAAGATGTGTTCCAATTCTAAATTTACGACTTTCTGTCCAAAAAAATTGTTATATTTGTATAGAATGGTGACAAAAAGTCATATAAAGAATTGATATCGTACAATTTAACTGAAAAAATGTCTTATGAATTGGATTGAACTTACGGAAACCGCTACTTTATCGGAGCTAATTGCCCATAGTGCAACGAAACCTTGTATTATTTTTAAAAATAGCACCACATGTTACATTAGTAAAATGGCGCTAAAAAACTTTGAGCGTTCTTTTACCAATCCAACACAAATCGATTGCTATATCGTGGATGTAAAAAAGGACCGTTTAGTTTCACTTGATATAGCAGATCGCTTTCAGGTGCAACACGAATCTCCTCAATTGTTGATTATCGCTGAGGGTAAAGTAGTTTATCACACCTCACATGAGGGAATTGACGCAACGGCTACAGAAAAACTACTCTTGAGATTATAAGGTATAAAATAAAAAAGTCTACATTCCTGTAGACTTTTTGTTTTTTGATACTTCGCTTATTATTTTAGGAAACAACATTTAATACAATAAGCCGTTGGGGACATACGGTATCTCGTATAGAAACGCTAAATAACCGGATAATAGGGGAGGTATACAATAGATATTGGGTGAATCTTCTCATTCTTTGAGGGAAGATGATGTTTAGCGATTGTCTGCTATCTCTTGACGTATTGTACTTTCGGGATATAGCGTTAAGCAATACGCGATAAAATAAGCTACAAGTGCCGAATTCTTTTGTTTGTCATAGTAGGAGATAATATAGCGTAAATAAGCTTCATTCGGTTGAAAGTCAAAGTGTAAAGATTCGCTTAGACGGGCAAATGTTGTGCGTACTAAATCTGGATCCTGTTCAATTGCTTTAAAATTGAGTGGATAATCCTCAAAAATATAGCGTAGACCATCTAAATTGCCTTTCATGGGAATACTACCATGGTTTTCTCCTTCGTATTGCTGATATTGATAGGTCAATCCCGTAAGGGGACGTTCTTGCATGAAGGTGTTAAAGGCTTGGATAGCGCTATAATGATCTTCTAAATGGCCTTTGTTTTCACTATCGCCCACTTGAGTTAAAAACAACTTGCGATGTTTGAAATCCTGCTGTGCATTCGCTTGATATTCTTTTAGTATAAAAGTCTCATCCCACCAAATACTCGGATCGTGTACAATATAGGCTTGAAACATAGCTGTATAATGCAGTAAATTGTGTAAGGCCGTAATTCCACCAAATGAATGACCGACCAATATCGCATAATCATTCACTCTAAACTGTTGACGAATAAAGGGTTTCAATTCCTCTGCTATAAATTGAAAGAATAAGGCATTTCCACCCGATTCCCCTTTAATTTTTGCCTTTTGTGCTGGGGTCATGACGTTTTCATTTCGCCTCGTAGGGGTTAAATCTCGGGTGCGATTGGTGTTAACGATTCCCACAACAATCATTTCAGGAATGGCAGGATAGGGATATTTAGCTAATTTTTCAATATAAGCGGTGAAGTAGTTGAAGTTACTTTCGCTATCCAACAAATACACTACAGGATAGTATTGTGGCGTTAATGTGCTATCCGTGTATGTCTTAGGAAGATAGATTTGAATCTCTCTTGACTCATGGAGCAGATCAGACTTCAAGGTGTACGATTGACCAATTGTAATTGGGGTTTGGGCATTTACATCCATAGACGATAGCGAGATAGCCAAAAAAACCAACAAGTAGCGGAAGGATACTTTCATTCTTTTTCTTTATTTAGTATAAAAAGCAAAGATAATTGTTTATATTTATTCTAAATAAAGAAAAAGATAAAATCTAGTCTATACGATAGCGCATGGTGGTATGCACCACTTCAAAGGCTTGTTCCAGATACAGTTGTAATGCTTTTGTGTTTTGTTTGAGGACGAGGAGCTCAATATAATCGACCTGTTTTCGCTTGGCCCAATCTTTTACGGCTTGGATGAGTTGTTTTCCAATGCCTTGATTGCGGTGGGCTTCTTCAATATACAGATCAGCAAAGTTGAGATAGCGGTGGGGAACGAAGCATTCATAAGGAAGTGTTTGCTCAATAAAAAGCGCCGCCATTCCAACAATCAGATTTTGATCAACAGCAAGGAGAAATTCACAGTCGTCATCCTCAATTGTTTCTTGTAAAAAAGAAAGTGCAGGGAGATCTGCTTTAAACGAATAGGGTTGATGGCGTTGTAAATCGAGGAATTGTTTTTGATACAACAATTGCAAAGCTTCCATATCTTCTAAAACCGCAGGACGTATAATCATGATTTGTTTTTTGTTATTAAAAGTACAGTAAAATTTAGACTATCATAAAACGCTTGTTTATTTATTGATGCAGGTCAAGAAATAAAAGAGCAGGAGAATACTATCTTTGTCCAATGAATTTATATACCATATTAAAGAAAATAAAACCATTTATTAGACCCTATCGCGGTTTAGTGATCGGAACGTTACTTTTAACTGCTATTGGTTCCATTGCCGTTCAGGTGAATGCCTTAGTACTTCGCCATTTAGTCGATGCGCTAAGTGCGGTGGTCAATAAAGAAGCAACAGAAGCTTGGGGATTTCAGGTCTTACTTTGGTGTAGTGTTATCTTAATTGTCAAGGAAATAGCTTTTAGCTGTGTTCAATTTGGACAGCGTTATTTTGGAGAAAAATTGCGTATTTATACCTCACGCGATATTTCTCAACTGGTCGTAGAGCGAATTTTGACTTTTAAAATGGCTTTTTATACCTCAGAAGAAAATGACAGTGGAAAGTTACAAACGCGTATTGATCAAGGAATCAGTAGTATAACACGTTTAGTGCAAAACTTTTTTATCGATATCTTACCTTTATTTGCCAATGCCTTTGTTGCGCTGTTTTTCATTTATTCAGCCAATGTCTATATTGGATTGGTCAGTACGGCTATGATCCCCCTGTATTTTTATGTCAGTCAGTCGCAAGCCAAGAAACTAAAAGGATACCGACGCAAAATGAGAAGCTATCGCGAGAATAAGAACAACGGAATTATTTCGTTGATTAATTCTATTACTGTGATTAAATCCTTTGTAAGAGAACCTTTAGAATCGAAGAAACACGAAGAAATTCAAATTGATATGACCGAAAATCAACTGCATACTCGACGTATGAGTTTTGTGTTTGATGCGATAAAGAGTTTTATCGAACAATTTGGTCTTGTGGTGGTGATTTTGCTTACGGCTTATTTTGTGCTCGAAGGACAAATGAGCGTGGGGATGATTATGTTTCACGTGCTGTTGTTTAATAACGTAACGGCTCCTATTCGTCAATTGCACCGCATTTATGACGATGTCAATGATGCTATGATCTATTCAGAGAGCTTCTTTGATATTATCGAAGCCAATGAAGTAGAAACATCAGGGACCTATATTCCAAAGCAAATAGAAGGCCGTATTGAGTTGAGAAATGTATCCTTTACTTATCCCAATGGTACGAAAGCGTTAAGCGATGTTTCGATGGTAATTGAACCCAATAAGACAACAGCTTTGGTTGGATTAAGTGGAGCAGGGAAGAGTACCGTGATTAATTTATTAGATAAATTCTATGAACCCAACCAAGGACAGATTCTCTTAGATGGGGTTGATTTAAAAGAGTACGATACCAAAGAATTACGCAAACACATTGGATTGGTATTGCAAAAGAATCATATTTTTCAAGGGAGTATAGCAGAGAATATCCGCTATGGCGATGAAGGAGCAACGATAGAAGATGTGATGGATGCTGCTCAAAAAGCGTATATACACGAACAAATTATGGATTTGCCCCAAGGGTATGAATCAGATGCTCGATTGCTGTCTGGAGGACAACAACAACGCATCGCCATTGCACGTTTATTCCTAAAAGACCCTGCCATTATCTTTTTGGATGAACCCACCGCAAGTTTAGATGCCATTGCAACGGAACAAATTAAACGAAGCTTAGATGCAATTAAAGAAAATAGAACCGTGATTATCGTTTCCCATAGCATTTCTCAAATCATTGATGCCCATCATATCGTGGTAATGGAAAAAGGCCAAGTCGTAGAAAGTGGTATTCACGAAGTCTTATACGACAATAAACAAACCTATCATGAAATCTTTTCTGCCATGGCAAATAGTTTGAATCTTGAAAAAATCTCTCAAACGTTACATGATGGTGAGTGGTGAGTGGAGAAGGGAGAAGGGAGAAGGGTGAGTGGAGAAGGGTGAACGTCCCTAAATATGGTTGACCGTTTTTAAACATTAACTTCATTATTAAATATAGTAATAAATGGTTTGGAA
>NZ_JBMVQX010000023.1:0-58806 GCF_050522745.1 Myroides sp. C15-4
TTGTGGTGCCTCCAGGAATCGAACCAGGGACACAAGGATTTTCAGTCCTTTGCTCTACCAACTGAGCTAAGGCACCAATTGGCTTTTAGTAAGTGAACTTTTGTTCTCTTAAGCGGTTGCAAATATATAATACTTTTTTATTCTTACAAAACATCCAAGTCAATTTTTCTTTAATTATCTTTGTTCTACAAAGCAATGGAACCATGATTTACACCCTTGATATCGGCAATACAAGAACCAAACTCGCTATGTTTGAAAACGATAGCCTTGTAAACACCACTTATCTTTCAACGAAAAACCTACAAAAAGAATTATTATTTTTTTTTCAAAAAAATAGTAAAAAACCTAAAATTGTCTTGGCAAGTGTCGGTCATTTGGACGATACGCTTCTCGAATGGCTCGAAAAAAACACCGATTTAACCCAAATTACCCATACAACCCCCTTGCCTTTATCCAACAAATACAAAACTCCACATACCTTAGGCATCGATCGCCTAGCCGTTGCTGCTGGGGCAACCATACAATACCCCAATACGGCCCGCTTAATTATCGATGCAGGCACCTGTATTACCTATGATTTTGTCAATGCTGAGAATGAGTACCTGGGTGGATCCATTTCGCCTGGTTTACAATTGCGATATAAAGCTTTACATGACTATACGGCTAAACTACCTTTATTGGAAATGGAAGATATTTCGTATTTCATTGGCCAAAATACACATGAATCGATTCAATCCGGCGTGATCAATGGAATTATTGCAGAAATCGATAATATTATTAACCGTTATAAAAAAGATTATGCTGATTTAACAATAATTTTAACGGGTGGGGATGCAGTTTTTTTGGCTAAAAGATTAAAAAATATAATATTTGCTAATCCAAACTTTCTTTCCGAGAGTTTGAACCATATATATCAATACATAATTGAAAATGATAAAAAGAATCATTCTTAGCTTTAGCCTTATTTTATCCGCTCAAGCTTTCGCTCAGCAAGGAACTGCGTCTCCTTATTCGTTTTACGGAATTGGAGATTTAGGTTACAATGGTACAAATGAATATAAAGCTATGGGAGGTAATAGTGTCTATTCAGATAGTTTACACCTAAACTTAATGAATCCTGCTGCTATTAGCCAACTAAAGGCGACGACCTTTTCGGTTGGAAGTACCTCAAAATTCTATAATTTCAAATCCGATCAAGGATCTGACAATATCAAACGTCAATCCCTCGACTATTTCGCCTTGGGATTGCCTCTTACGAAAAAATACAGCGTTATTTTTGGATTACAACCCTATTCGAATGTAGGTTATAAAATCGAAAATGAACAAACCAACACCCTCAATCAGAAGACCAATAACCAACTCGAAGGAGAAGGTGGGGTAAACCGCGTTTTCTTGGGGGCTGGATATGAAATCAACAAAAATATTCAAGTAGGAGTTCAGGCGAGCTACTATTTTGGTAATACCAAACACACGGATTTAATTACCATGACTGATGCGGGGGATGGATTTGGTCTAACTTCTAGAACAAGTGAAGTACGTCGAATTGACTATACAGGATACGAAATCCGAGCAGCAGTGCAGTACCAAGGAAAATACAAAGAGTACGATTGGCAAGCCAACCTAACCTATAGCCCTGAAACAAAACTTACTGCCGATAATTTGACTAATTTAAGAATCTTAAATGCCAATGGTGGAATTGTTGACTCTAGAGAAGTATTCAATGGAAGTACAAACCTAAAGAAACCACAAGAACTCGCTATTGGAGCCGGTATTGGTAAAAATTTAAAGTGGTTTGTTTCAGGACAGTTCACATACCTTGAAAATAGCAAATTGGGAAATAGTTGGAATCAATCTGCTTATTCAGGATTTGAAGACACAAAGCGCTATGCTATTGGTGGATTCTACATCCCGAAATACAACTCATTTACGAGCTATTTTGATCGCGTTGTGTATCGCGCTGGATTTCGTTATGAAAATACTGGATTGGTGTTGAAAAACGAAAGCATCAACGATTATGCCGTATCTGTAGGTGCAGGATTTCCATTATTTGGACGTACGTTATCCAACGTAAACATTGGACTTGAATACGGAAGTAGAGGAACAAAAAACAGTGGATTGATCAAAGAAAACTACTTCAACTTATCGATTGGTTTATCGTTGAACGATTTCTGGTTTATGAAACGCAAATTTGACTAATACCATTTGGGCATGTTATTCACAAAGAAAACACCTTTAATTCTTCTAGGATTTTGTATCCTAACCCTGTTGTCTTGTGAAAGCAATTTTAGAGATATTCAGAAAATACACCACAAAGCTCCCTTTTATCCTGCGGGAATTGCGGAAAATATGCAAGGCCAATTTGTGGATTCAGGGAGAGTAAAAGCGATACTAGTAAGTAATAAAATGCTTGATTACTCTACGGTTAAATATAAATTTACCGAATTTCCTGAAGGCATTCACCTGACTTTCTTTGACAATGACAACAATAAAAACACCGTAGTTGCTGATTACGCCATTCAGTATACAACAACTGAATTAGTCGATTTAAGAGGAAATGTAGTTATTACAACCCACGACAATAAGAAGCTAGAATCAGATCAGCTGTACTATGATCAAAAACGCGATTGGTTTTACACCAACGGAAAATACAAAGCGTCAACAGACAAAGAAAACTTTACCCAAGGCGTAGGCGTTGATTTTGACGGCAAACTCAACGTAATTAAAGCTAGAAATAGCTATGCAGAAAGTATTAAAAAAGAAAACTAAATTATGAAAGCATTACAAATTATACCTTTTCTCTATTTATTCATTGCAGGTTTATTCATTTATGATGCCATCACTAAAATTGCAGTAAACGAACCTTTCTCCAGTTATTGGTTGAGTTTTGCAGCGGCAGCATTGTGTATTTTTATGTTTTTATTCAGAAGAAAATACAGCAAAAGAATGGTAGATCATTACAAGAAAAAATAATATTCCATACAAAATAACCAAGAGTCGTCCTGCTAATTTCAGCTAGACGACTTTTTTTTGCGGTTCTTCCTCTCTTTTAATTTTTATAATTTTATCTTTTTCCTTTACCTAAATGCTTATTTTTACTAGGTCAAATCAAGCTTTAGCTAAAAAATTTTATTTTTTAACAGTAAAATTCATTGAGAAACGTATTCTTTCTTCAAAATAATGGGTTTACCCCTTTTATTATTAAAGAGATAATTGTATTTTCGCTCTCTGAAAAAAATTACACATAATAAAAAAACATGGCAGTTTTATCAAAAATTAGACAAAAGTCGGCGCTGTTAATTGCAGTAATTGGTATTGCTTTATTAGCATTCGTTATTGGAGACGTGGTTAGAAGCGGTGGTGCTGGTGCTTCAAGAAATATTGGAAGCGTAAATGGTGAAGATATCAATACGCAGATCTTTCAACAGAAGGTTTCCCAAGCAGAGCAAGGGAATCAAATGAGCAGAAATCAAGCCTTTCAAATGGTTTGGAATAACGAAGTGAATAATATACTGCTAAAAACCGAGTTCGAAAAATTAGGTTTACAAATTGGAAAAGACCAATTAATGAACGTAGTGAAAACCAACCCTATGTTTGCTAATAGTCCAGAGTTCCAAAATCAATTAGGACAATTTGACATGGCTAAGTTTAATGCTTGGGTTATGGGAATGAAACAAGCTGGTCCAGAACAATGGCAAGCTTGGTTAAACTATGAAGTTGAACTAGAAAAATTTGGTCTTCAACAAATGTATAACGCTTTAGTTAAAGGAGGAATCTATACTACTCAAACCGAGGCGAAATACTCTTATCATGGAGAAAACAGCAAAGTAACTTTTGATTACGTTACTGTTCCATATAGCACAATCAACGATGACGAAGCAAAAGTAAGTGATGATGAAATCGTTGGTTACATGAAAAAACACGAGAATAGATTCAAATCAGAACCTACACGTGAATTGACTTATGCCTATATTGAAAGCAAACCATCAGACAAAGACAAAGAAGATATCAAAGAAACAGTAGAGGCGTTCTTATTGCCAACAGTGCAATACAATGCTGAAACAAAAAAGAATGATACAATCGCAGGTTTCAAAGCAACGAGAGATTTAGCTGCTTTCATCAACGCGAATTCTGATGTAAAATTTGACAGTGTATATTACGCGAAAAAAGATTTACCACTAGAATACCAAGAACAACTATACAACCTACAACCAGGAGAAGTATTCGGTCCTTATTTATTTAATGATCACTACTGTATTTCTCGTATTGTAGATAAAAAAGCAGGAGCTAAAGCAAATGCTGCTCATATTTTAATCTCTTATGCAGGTGCTCCACAAAGTGCAGCAACAAGAACAAAAGAAGAGGCTAAAGCAAAAGCAGACGAAATCTTGAAAAAAGCAACTGCTGCTAACTTCGCTGAATTAGCTGCTGCTGAATCAGAAGATCCAGGATCTAAAGCTAATGGTGGTAAATATGAAGATATCGCTAAAGGACAAATGGTAAAACCATTCGAGGATTTTATTTTCAACAATGCTACTGGTAAAATTGGTGTTGTAGAAACTGATTACGGTTTCCACGTAATTCAAGTATTAGGGAAATCTGAAGGGGTACAAATTGCTACTTTAGCTAGAAAAGTAGAAGTATCTGAAGGAACAGCTGACGAAACATTTGCTAAAGCAACAGCAATTGAATCTGCAGCTAGTACAGCTAACTTTGTAGCTGAAGCAGAAAAATTAAATGCAATCGTTCAACAAGATGTAACTGTTCGTCCTTTTGATGAGTACTTACAAGCAGTTGGAGCTAGAAGCGAAATCGTTTCATGGGCATTTAACAAAGAGACAAAAGACGGAGAAGCAAAGCGTTTTGACATTCCTGATGGCTATATCGTTGCTAAATTAACTTCTACAAACAATACAGGTCTATTGCCAATTGAAGAAGCTAGAAAAATAGTTGAGCCCGTTTTAATGAATGAGAAAAAAGCGGTGATGATTAGACAAAAGATGACTGCTTCAACAGTAGAAGAGGTATCAAAACAAACGAATGCTTCTGTTTCGTTAGTTATGGATGTAACAAGACAGAATCCATTAATTACAAATATTGGTAACGAACCATTAGTAGTAGGAACTGCATTTGGAACACCAGTGAATCAAAACTCAAAACTTATTGATGGAGTAAAAGGAGTTTACATGGTAAAAACAACAAGAATTAATCTTGCTCCAGAATTAGATCACTACAACAGTTACAGAACTAAGACAGACAATGTAGTTCGTGCAAGTGCATCGACTAAAGTATTACAAGCTTTAAAAGATCAAGCAAAAATTAAAGACAATCGAATTGGAATTATCCAATAAATCATATCAAAAGCCATCTATCTTCAGATGGCTTTTTTTATTCCTTTTCGTTTAACTGAGAAAAATACCTTATTTTTGCCTCGAATCTATATTTTAATACTAAACTTATGAAAGCATACGTTTTCCCTGGTCAAGGTGCTCAGTTCACTGGAATGGGTAAAGATTTATACGAAAGTTCAGCAATTGCAAAAGAGTTATTCGATCAAGCGAATAACATTCTTGGTTTCGATATTACAACTATTATGTTTGAAGGAACTGCAGAACAATTAAAAGAAACCAAAGTGACGCAACCTGCTGTATTTTTACATTCAGTGATTTTGGCAAAAACAATCGAAAACTTTAAACCAGAGATGGTTGCTGGACATTCATTAGGTGAATTTTCTGCTTTAGTTGCCAATGGTACTTTAGCATTTGAAGACGCCTTGCGTTTAGTATCTCAACGTGCAATGGCCATGCAAAAAGCATGCGAAATTACTCCTTCTACCATGGCAGCTGTGTTAGGATTAGAAGATGCAATCGTAGAACAAGTATGCAATGAAATTGACGGTGTTGTAGTCGCTGCAAACTATAACTGTCCAGGTCAATTAGTAATTTCAGGAGAAACTGGAGCTGTTGAACAAGCTTGTGAAAAATTAAAAGAAGCAGGAGCCAAAAGAGCGTTATTGCTTCCTGTAGGTGGTGGTTTCCACTCTCCTATGATGGAACCTGCTCGAACAGAATTGGCTGCAGCAATCGAAGCAACTACCTTTAATCAACCAACATGTCCCATTTATCAAAATGTACCTGCTACTGCAGTAAGTGACCCAGAGGTTATTAAGAAGAACTTAATTGTTCAATTAACTGCACCAGTGAAATGGACACAATCCATACAGCAAATGATTGCAGACGGAGCTACTAACTTTACTGAAGTAGGTCCTGGAAAAGTGTTAACAGGCTTAATCAAAAAGATTGATAAAGAGGCTGAAACCTTCAATATCTAAAAAAATCAACAACAATATAACGAAATCCTTGATCCCAAAAACATCAAGGATTTTCTATTTCATTTAAAACTGTGGATAAATTATCACTTCAAGAGTGGGTTTTAATCTTTACTTTGGCGAGTCTTACCGCATTAGGTCCTCTAGCCATTGATATGTATTTACCTGCTTTTACCAAAATAGCTGCAGACCTACAAACTGATGTTAGCTATGTTCAAGTATCTTTGTCAACCTTCTTAGGTGGCTTAGCTGTAGGTCAACTCTTTTGGGGGCCTATCTCGGATAAATACGGAGCCAAAAAACCAATTATCCTATCCTTGAGTATCTTTATTCTAACGTCTTTTGCTTGTCTCTATGTTACGGACATCAAAATGATGTGGGCCTATCGCTTTTTACAAGCCTTTGGAAGTAGCGGTGGACTTGTGATTGCACGTTCTATTGTCAACAAGCGATTTGACAAAGATAAAACGCTAAAAATATTCAGCATCTTGGCACTCGTAGGAGGAGTTGCTCCTATTGTTGCTCCTATACTCGGTAATGCCGTATTGAAATACTTTGATTGGCCGCATATTTTTACCGCCATGGGACTATTTGCCCTATTCAGTATTGCCATGACCTTTACCTTTTTAAAAGAAGATTTTTCTAATCGATTGCCTACTTTGGAAGTCAAGTCAATTATTCAGAACTACCTGAGGCTATTTAAAAATAAAACCTTCATTACCTATACCCTAATTGGAAGTATTGCCTTCAGCTGCTTGATGCTTTACATTTCCAATTCACCCGTTCTTGTCATGAAAGTAGGTGGATTAAGCAGCAGTGCCTTTAGCGTCGTTTTTATGGTGAATTCCTGCGGATTAATGCTAGGATCATTCCTTACCTCCTCTTTTTTGAGAAAACGCCTAGAGCCTAAGCAAATCATCACCTTAGGTACGAGCATACAAGTAATTGCGGCTCTTACCTTACTGGGGTTCATTTTGATAGAAGCCTCTATCTACTATCAACTGGTTCCTCTGTTCTTTTTTGTACTGCCATTAGGTATGCTTTTCCCCACCGCTACAACATTAGCACTTTCGCCCTTTAAAGCGGAATCAGGAATTGCTTCTGCCCTATTCGGCGCTTCCCAATTAGCCTTTACTTTTGTTACTTCTGTATTGCTAAACACTTTAAACGACGGATCCATGTATATCGTCGCCCTATCCTTGGCCGCCTGTGCCTTGTGTTCCTTACTAATCAATACATCTACCAAAAGAATATAAACTAAAAAAAGCCTTGATTACTCAAGGCTTTTTTATATCAGGTAAGGAGAAATTAAGCTAAAAACGCTTTAATCTCGTCTGTGATAAATTTAATTTGATCTTCCTCTAATTCCGAGTGCATCGGCAAAGACAATACTTCTTTTACCAATTGATTGGTAATTGGAAAATCCTCCTCTTTATAACGAGGATCTAAGTACGCCTTTTGATTGTGTAACGGAATTGGATAATAAATAGCACAAGGAATTCCTTTAGCCTGTAAGTGCGCCATTAACGCATTGCGATCTGCATTGACAATACGCAATGTATATTGATGGAACACGTGACTATCTGCATCTCCTTCTACTTTTGGCGTAATTACATTAGGATGATTAGCCAACGCTTCAGAGTACTGCATTGCTGCAGTTCTTCTTGCTTTATTATACTGATCTAAACGCGGTAATTTTGCATTTAATACTGCTGCTTGTAAGCTATCTAAACGCGAGTTAACCCCTACTACATCGTGGTGGTAACGCTCGTACATGCCGTGGTTCACAATTCCGCGAATAATATGAGCTAAATCATCGTCATTCGTAAAAATAGCTCCCCCATCTCCGTAGCAACCTAAGTTTTTAGACGGAAAGAAAGACGTTGCTCCAACGTGAGCAATTCCTCCCGTTTTTACTTTTCTGCCATCTGAAAACGTATAGCTAGCACCAATACCCTGTGCATTATCTTCAATTACATATAAATTGTGTTCTGCAGCAATATTCATGATGGCTTCCATATTCGCTACTTGCCCAAATAAATGTACAGGAACAATCGCTTTTGTTTTAGGTGTAATTGCCTTTTTAATTGCTTCTACTGAGATATTCAAACTATCTGGGCAAACATCAACTAATACTGGTGTTAATTGTAATAACGCAATTACCTCAACTGTAGCAGCAAAAGTAAAATCAGCCGTAATAACCTCATCACCAGGTTGTAACCCTAGTCCCATCATCGCAATTTGCAATGCATCTGTTCCATTTGCACAAGGAATAACGTGCTTCACTCCTAAATACTGCTCTAAATTCGCTTGAAAAGTGTGCACTTGTGGGCCATTAATAAAGGCCGAAGTCTCTAACACTTCTTGGAACGATTGATTTACTTCTTCTTTAATTCCTTCATATTGACTTTTCAAGTCAACCATTTGAATTTGTTTCATCGCCTTGGATTTAGTATATCTAAGTCATCTGCTCTTCTCAATTTTAGAGCAAAACAACTTGAATATCGATATGTTTTACAACCACAAAAATACTAATTTCTTTACTTCAAAAACCTTTTCTTTACTAAAAGAAACGTAATTTCGCTAGATAAACTATTCTATATGCTATTTCTTTACAATCTACTTATTCATATTGCTACGGCTATCTTACCCCTAGTTGCTTTATTCCATGCTAAGATTAAGTTATTTGTTCAGGGCCGTAAAAGGTCTTTTTCCATTTTACAGCAAAAAATTCAACCAACCGATCGGGTATTTTGGATTCACGTAGCCTCTTTAGGAGAATACGAACAAGGTCTTCCTATTATGGAAGCCTTAAAACAACGATTCCCCTCACACAAAATTGTACTTACCTTTTTTTCTCCTTCAGGTTATGAAGTAAAGAAAAACAATTCTTTGGCGGACGCTACCCTGTATCTTCCAATGGATACCAAACAAAATGCAAAAACTTTTTTAAAACTAGCTCATCCAGAAAAAGTGTTTTTTGTCAAGTATGAATATTGGCCTAATTACCTTGATCAGCTAAAAAAACAGTCCATTGAGACCTATTTGGTTTCAGGGATATTCAGGCCTGATCAAGTCTTTTTTAAATGGTACGGTGGATTTTACAGAAAAGCATTAACAGCTTTTACTTATTTCTTTGTTCAAAACCCACAATCCCAACAATTACTTGCCACATTACAATTAAACAATAGCGAAGTAGTAGGAGACACGCGCTTTGACCGTGTAAGTCAGATTTTAGAACAAGATAATACACTTTGTTTTTTAGAAGAATTGACCCATGGAAAAACAAAACAAACCCTTGTAGTCGGAAGTTCTTGGCCACAAGATGAAAAAATCATTGTGGACTACATCAATCAAACGACAGATCAAGAATTAAAAGTTGTCTTTGCTCCTCACAACATAAAACCAGAGCAAATCAACCAACTATACGAATCGATAAAAAAACCTAAGCAACTCCACTCTCAATACACAGCAGCTAACACCGACTTATCCGAGGTACAAGTGTACATTATTGACGCTTATAGCTTATTGACCAAAGCCTATAGTTATGCCACTATTGCTTACGTTGGTGGAGGATTTGGCGCAGGCATACACAATATTCTGGAAGCTGCAACGTTTGGCGTTCCCATTCTCATTGGCCCGAATTACAAGAAATTTCAGGAAGCCAAAGACTTGATTCAGCTGGGTAGTTGTATAGTTATTAACAATGAGACGGACTTTATTAACAATTTATCAAAGTTATTAACAAACGAAGCTTTACGTTGTGAATTAAGTCAGGTGAGTTCGACCTTTATTCTAGCTAATAAAGCTGCAACCACAAAGATCATATCAAATGTATTTAATTAATATAAAGCATTTTACAAAATAAAACAAACAACATATTAGACTAAAAAAGTTATTAACAATCTAAAAATAAATAAGAATTAAAATTGTTGATAACCTCATAAAAGATCGAGTCTAAACTGTGGAATCTCATAAAAAAAGGCAAGTAAACGCCTTTGTTTACTTGCCTTTTATACTGTGAATTAATAATTACGCTATAGGTAACTTATAGAAAGTTAGAGGTATATATAATTTAGTTCAATACCGAACGAGCAAGATAAGTCAAATTATTCATTGTCACAATAGCTCGAGGTTAAATTCTGAGAAGTTATCGAACTAGAGTTCTCATTTTTACCGTAAACTATCTTATTTACGAAACCAGTAGCCTTTTTATTTATGTAGTTGGACCAACACCTGTGATATCCTCTTTTTTTTAACAGGGTCTTTTTTTTTGGAAAAGGGAAAAGGGAAATGGGAAATGGGAAAGCTTACCATCACTCACCATTCACCATTCATCAGTAACTCACTTACCATGAACCACTCACCACTCACCACTCACCACTTACCACTCACCACTTACCACTCACCCTTCTCCCATCACCCTTCTCCCATCCCCCTTCTCCCATTTCCCATCTCTACTCTTCACCATTCACCACTAACCCTCCATTTAATTGAATTATACTATTAAAATGTACATTTTCCTATATTTCGTTAGGTAGGTTCGCTGTTTTTTTCTCAAAATAGACTTAAAAGAGAGGATGAACAATCAAACATACTTCCCTATTAGCTGAATAGTTGTATCTTGGCTCGCATAAAAATATAACGAACAATTTTATGAACTTAAGATTTAAAAACGCATTTAAACTGCTCGTTGCACTTCTTATTGTTCCCGTTTATGCACAACAAGGAGGGATGTGGATTCCGTCGTTGTTAGAGGGAATGAACGAAAAAGAAATGACGACGTTGGGGATGAAAATGTCTATTCAAGACATCTATGATGTGAATAATTCGAGCATGAAAGATGCTGTACCTCATTTCAATGGGGGATGTACAGCTGAAGTTATTTCTGCACAAGGCTTGTTACTGACGAATCACCACTGTGGTTACGGACAAATTCAATCGCATTCATCTGTGGAACACGATTATTTAGCGGATGGATTTTGGGCTAAATCACAAGCAGACGAATTGCCGAATGACAATTTAGAAGTTACCTTTATTGTGCGTATTGAGGATGTTACTGCTGCAGTGATGCAGGGAGTAAAAGCCAAAGACACAGAGCTTCAAAAACAAGAAAAAATCAATGTAAATATTTCTCGTACAGTTGCTACTTTTCCAAAAAAGGATTGGCAAGAGAACAAAATCAAATCGTTCTACGAAGGAAATCAATACATTTTATTTGTTACTGAAACCTTTACAGACGTTCGTTTAGTAGGAGCGCCGCCTTCTTCTATTGGAAAATTTGGTTCAGATACGGATAACTGGGTATGGCCTCGTCACACAGGTGATTTTGCTTTATTCCGTATTTATGCAGATAAAAACAATCGCCCTGCAGCGTATGCCCAAGATAACGTTCCTTATACGCCGAAGCACTTCTTCCCTATATCCCTTGATGGGGTAGCACAGGATGATTTTACGATGGTATTTGGTTACCCTGGTCAAACACAAGAATACTTACCTTCATACGCGATTGAGCAAATCATCAATGATTTGAACCCAGCTAAGATTGGCATACGCGACGTTGCCTTAAAAATTACCGATGAATATATGCGCAATGATCAAGCGATCAAAATCCAATATGCATCAAAATACGCTGGAACAGCAAACTATTGGAAAAAATGGATTGGCGAAAGTCAAGGATTGAAAAAGAGCAATGCTGTAGCAGCTAAAAAAGCGTACGAACAAGACTTTATAGCAAGAGCGAAGAAAAGCAAAAATGCCAAAGAATACACGGCAATTCTTCCTCAATTTGAAAAATTATACCAAGAGATTGCGCCATACGCTTTGAGTAGAGACTATTTTATGGAAGTAGCCCTGCGCAACGGCGAGTTATTAGCTACTGCTTGGAGACTATTTGCTGTGGAAAATGCATTGAATAATGAGGCACAATTCCAAAGCAGAAAGAAGAACCTATTACAATCGCAAGAGCGCTTCTACAAAAACTACAATAAAAATGTAGATGAAGATGTATTCAAAGCCATTGTTAGCTTATATAAAGAGAAAGCACCAAAAGCGTATTTAGCGCCAGCTTTAGTTGATGCTGATGTTGAGGCGTTAACTAAAGAAATTTATGGACAAAGTAAGTTGACTTCTTATGAAGGATTACAGGAATTATTAAGTGGCGATGCCAATCAGGTAAAAACAGCCTTATTAGAAGATAAAGGATACGTATTTGCCAAAAGTTTAATTCAAAACTACCAAGCAAATATTTTACCAAAATACGAAACGTTAGATCTTGAAATAAAAGCATTACAACGCACGTATATGAAAGCACAATTGGAACTTTATCCAGATGCTAGAATCTTCCCTGATGCAAATAGCACTTTACGTGTAACCTATGGTAAAGTAGATGGCTATGCACCGAAAGATGCTATTTACTATGAACCGGTTACCCATTTAGAAGGAATCATGGAGAAATATGTACCTGGCGATTATGAATTTGACGTACCGGCTAAGTTAATTGACTTATACAATGCAAAAGACTATGGAGTGTATGGGGAAGATGGCAAACTACCTGTCAACTTTATTGCTACCAACCACACAACAGGTGGGAATTCAGGAAGTCCAGCGATTGATGCGCATGGAAATTTAATCGGATTAAATTTTGACCGTGTATGGGAAGGAACGATGAGTGATATCTATTACGATCCAGCTATTTGTCGAAATATTATGGTGGATGCACGCTATATTTTATTCCTTATTGACAAGTTTGCAGATGCAAAACACTTGATAAATGAGATGAAATTGGTAAATCCTAAAAACGACAAAAAATAACATATTGATTTACAGTATTTTATAAAATAAATTTTTATATAAAAATATTTTACAAAAACAAATTATTGAATGATATATTTTCTATATTTGTATCGAATTAATAATTAACTTTTATAACTTTAGTAAAATGAAAAAAATCGCATTAAGCATTGCTTTAGTAGCTATGATGGGTGTATCTTTTGTTTCTTGTAAAGACACTGCAAAAGAACCAGCTCAAGAAGAAGTAACAACAGAAGAAGTAGCAGCTCCTGCAGAGGAAGTTGTAACTGAAGAAGTTGTAACTGAAGAGGCTCCAGCTACTGAAGAAGCTCCAGCTACAGAAGAAGCTCCAGCTACAGAAGAAGTTGCTAAATAATTTTAGCTAGCAATAAAAAAAGCTCCCACAAGGTGGGAGCTTTTCTTTTTTATACTCGTTTCAATTGATTTAATTCTAGTAATTCTTCCATAATCATTCTTTCATTTGATAAACGCGGTACCTTATGTTGTCCCCCTAATTTATCGCTCTCTTTTAACCAATCATAAAATAATCCTTGACGTGCTTGGTGTAAAACCAAAGGATTTAATGTCATATTATTATATCGCTTAGCTTCGTAATCGGAATTCACTTCCTGAACGCACTGATCCAAAACTTCAGCAAACTTTGCTAAGTCTTCTGGTGCTTTTGTAAATTCAATGATCCATTCATGGGCGCCTTTTTCTCTGTCTACCATAAAAATAGGAGCTACCGTATATTCTGCAATTTCTACATGGAACAATGCACATGCTTTAGCCAACGCTCGATCTGTATTTTCAACCATTAACTCCTCACCAAAAACATTAATATGGTGCTTCGTTCGACCCGTAATCTTAATTCGATACGGCAATAAACTAGTAAATCGAACTGTATCGCCAATTAAATAACGCACTAAACCGGCATTGGTAGTAATGAGCATGGCGTAGTTCTTCCCTACTTCAACGTCGCGTAGCGAAACAATTTTCTGTGCGCTTGTTCCAAAGGTCTCCATGGGAATAAACTCATAGAAAATACCATAATCCAACATCAACAAGAGTTCATTACATCCATTTTGATCCTGAATGGCAAAAAAGCCTTCTGATGCATTGTAAATTTCATAGTATTTAAAATCCGCACTCGGCAATAATTTGTGGTACTGATCTTTATAGGGTTCAAAACTAACTCCTCCGTGAAAATACACCTCAGCATTAGGCCAAAGATCTAGCAAACTCCCTTTTCCCGTTTCTTGCATAATTTTGTTGAACAAGACCAACATCCACGAAGGGACTCCCATAAAACTAGTTACGTTTTCATCGCGTACTTCTTTAATAATCGCGTTCATCTTGGTTTCCCATTCTGACATTAACGAGGTTTTATTGGATGGTGTACTGCTAAATTCAGCCCAAAAAGGCATATTATCAATAAGAATTGCCGATAAATCCCCAAAGACCGTATTGTTATCCTCATAGAGCTGTTTGCTTCCACCTAAGCGAAGACCTTTTCCCGTAAATAGCTGTGAGTTTTCATTGTTGTTCAAATACAAACAAAGTAAATCCTTAGCTGCTTTATAATGGCAATTCTCTAATGCTTCATTACTAACAGGGATAAACTTACTCTTTGCGTTTGTTGTTCCACTAGATTTGGCAAACCAACGGATTGGTTCAGACCAAAAAATATTGTTCTCCCCTCTTCTTGCTCGTTCAATATAAGGTTCAAATGCTTCATACGTGTATATGGGTACGCGTTCTGCAAATGCTTCATAACTTTTAATACTAGCATAATCATACTGCTTTCCTAATAATGTTTTCTCATTTGCTTTAATCAAACTTAAAAACACATCGTTTTGTACCTCATTGGGGTATTTTCGAAATAAATCTATTTGATGAATTCTCTTCTTAAGAATCCATGAAGCAATAGAATTAACAATTGTCAGCGCCATATATACATTATTAATAAGGGAACTACCTTTTCCTTGTAAAAAGAGAATCTAAACAATAAAAATTGTTTTTGTACTTTTACTCCTTACCCAAAAATAACAATTTTATTTATGCTATACGAAGGAGTTTTAAACAAAATGCAAACGGAATGGAGTAGTCCAATTGAATACTATTTGGTCTTTCAAAATAACTTCATCAACTTAAATCAAGTATTGGATCGTCAAGTCTCAATTACATTTGTTGATTACGAATGTTTAAATTGTGGGGGACACAAAAAAATATTCCGTCAAGGCTTTTGTTATGACTGTTTTTACGCAAGTCCAGCTGTTGGAGATTGGATTATGCGTCCCGAATTGAGTACGGCTCATTTAGGGATTGCCGATCGTGATTTAGAGTATGAAAGTAAAGTTCAATTACAACCGCATATTGTGTATCTAGCTGCAGCAAGTGATGTGAAAGTTGGTGTAACACGTAAAACACAGGTACCAACCCGTTGGATAGACCAAGGAGCTTCGAGCGCTATTCCCATTGTAGAAGTACCCAATCGCTACTTGGCCGGAATTACAGAAGTAGCACTAAAAGACCTCTTTACCGATAAGACCAACTGGCGCAAAATGTTGCAAAATGATATCATTCACACGGATCTAGTAGAAATCAGAAACACATTGGTTTCCAAATTACCCGAAGAAGTACAAGCCTACTTTGCTTCAACAACGGCAGATCTATGGGAGTTAAATTACCCCGTTTTAGCATTTCCTACAAAAATAAAAAGCTTAAACCTAGATAAAACCCCATCCTATCAAGGGGTATTAAAAGGGATTAAAGGACAATATTTACTATTTGAAGATGGTACGGTCTTTAATATTAGAACCTATGAAGGCTATGTGGTTCAAATTGATATAGCATAAAATAGAGGCTATCTAAAAGCCTAAAAAACAAACCCCGGCTAAAAAAGGCGGGGTTTTTACCTTGTTTGTCCTTAAAAAAAATTAGCTACATGGTGTACCTAAACAAGAAAGACAACTATAATGTTCAAATCTGAACGTTTAAAATCGCCAACACTATTGCCTGAAGATCGTTTGGCTAAAATTCCTTTAGCCCCTCTTTCATTTTTCCCTAGCTTTGCACGTTACATGCTTCTTACTTTTTTAAGCGTCAAACCTCGTAGCTAGCTTTCCTATTCCGCTGGAAACAAAACTAAAAAAGTAGAAAAACAAGGACAATCTCCTTCCGTTTCCTTCTCTTTATGAGCTAAATAAAGCATTTTTTTACTTTCTTTTTTAAATTAAAAGCCTTAATCAATTGAATTTCAATCCATTGTCATGGATTAGTGAAGTGCTTGTAAAGGGTTTGTAAAGGGTAAGTTAATACCAGCAAGGGTTTTAGGCCTTTTTACCAATGTTTCCCCTTACAATCCCCTTACTATCCCTTTACTATCCCCTTTGTAGAATAAAACTTTTTTTCACAGCCATTCCTCTATGTAACAAGTCTACTAAAACACTAGTAGCGCATGCATGTGTCCCTGTATAGCTATCCTCATGATCTCTTAAATTTGAGGCAAAACAACTTCAGCACTCCGGCCATCTGTTCCTGATTCATCCTTCGGATATCCTACACCTACTTGACTCGGTTTACCCTAAGAAGATGAGAACTGGTCGAAATTGAAGTTGGGCGAATACCTCTTGCGCCTAATCTAAGAAAACGTATGAAGAATAGGTCTAATATTCGTTTTAATAGCCTGAATTTTTAATCCAAGAGAAAAGTCCTATTTTATATCATACAAAAGAGGGTGACCTTTTGGACACCCTCTTTTGTATTATTCACTTTTCTTTTTTCCAAAAAGATCTTTCAATCCTTTTCCTATTTTCTCTACAGCTTCTTCCGTTTCATTTTTCTTCTGTTCACCTTCACCAGGCTGTTCTCCTTCTGCTTTATCTTTTTTTCCGCCACTCAACAAATCTTTTAAAGCATCCTTTCCTTTATCGATATACTTGTTTGCCTGATCTTCTGCAATTTGTTTGGTTAGGTTTGTTATCACCTCATTCATATTAGTTCCTACTTTTGGTGCACTAAAATCACCTGTTAGTCCAACTTTCACTGGAATCGCATCGTATTTTGCACTTTCTTGAGGACTTAATTTCGCCAAGAGATTTGCTACATCAGACCCCAACATTTTAGCAGGAACGTTGAAATCTAGATCATAATTCATCTGTTGATCAAAACCGTGCTCTCCTGAAACTTGTACATTCATATCTTTCAATTTCAAATCAAAAGGAGAGACTTGTACTTTTCCATCCTTAAACTTCAAATGGATGCGTTTATTATTCAAATCTAATTTACTTAAATCAACAAATTTTACGGCTGAATCTAAAGAAGAAAGCAGTTTTGAATTAGCAACATTTACTTGAGAGTTTAGGATATCTCCTGTTAAATCTCCTGAAAGCGTATTCATAATTGGCGAAAAGTCACTGCCTTCTAGCTGTCCGTTCAATTTTATATTCGCATTGATATTTCCAGCAATAATCCCCGCGATAGGAGCGATTTTCTTCAAGAACTCAAATTGAGTAAATGTATCCTTGATATCCAAGGTTTTCAGTCCTAAATCCATATTGAACTTGGGTTGTGTTTCCTTTGTTGATACATCTCCTGCAAACAACAATTTTCCGCCAAAAATATCTGTCGTCATATTTTCTAAACGAGCGGTTTCATCTTTGACAATTAAACGACCTTTTACGTTTTTCAAAGTAAGGTTGTCATAGACTACCGTTTTAGCATCTGCATTGATGGTACAATCTAAAAACGCAGGTATTTTCAAAGCTTCTCCTTGTGGAGCAGGTTTAGCTTTTTCTTCTTTCGGTTTTTCAGCTGCTTGGGCAGTATCCCCTTTCAAGAGATCCGCTAGAATAAAGTTCGTAGAACGCACGTTAAAGTTCCCTTTTAGCGTTTGTTTATTGAACAAGAAGCCATATAAATTATCCAAACGCCCATCAGCTGCTATATCCGTTTGTCCTGTTGCCAAAGCAAATTTATTCAAGCTCACATGGTTGGTATTAAAAGAAATAGCGGCTTCTTTAATATCCAATGGCTTAGCCATTGCAACTGAAGCAAAATGGAAATTCGTTAAGCTAATATCTCCTGCATTTTTGATGTTTTGGTATTGACTTTTCTCAACCGAATTCATATCAAAATTCGTCGTAACATTGGCTTTTAAGATTCCCGTTAAGGGAACATCGAGTTTCACAGGATAAGCTTTGGTCACATTAGCCAAATTAATCACCCCATTTAATTTCGCATCGACTAGCGGATTTTCAGCTAGGTTCTTGATATTAGCACTAGCATTGAATACATCTTGATCAATTTTAAACGACAATTTATTCAGGTCAACATACGTATCTTTCATCAACCCTGTCGTATTATTGATTTTCATATCCAATACGATTTGCTCCACAGCTTTAGGTAAGTCAGGATATTTAAATGATGCCTTATTTGCGGCCATTTCAATAGCCAAAGTAGGAATTGTCGTTTCGGTCAAGTTCCCTTTCACCTGACCTGCTACTTTGAACTCTCCTGTAGTTGTCACTCCTTTTAATCCACCTGCATACGCCTCAGGAATCAACCCTAAAAAGTTTTTAAAATCGGAATCAGGTGTTGCGAATGACAGGTCAAAAGCCTGTCCTGCTTCTAGCAATTGCACCTGACCGTTAAATTGTAAAGGCAATTGATTAATTAGCGCTTTATTTTCTTTGAAGGTGTAAATTTGCTGATCCATATCCATACCAATCATCGCATCTAAAGACAGCTGTACTTGATTCAAAAACGACGTTCCATCCATGATAAAAGATACCTTTGCCTTTGATTTCGTATCGAGATCCAAAACATTAGCCGTTAGATTTCCTCTTCCCTCGTGGTTAAATTCATCGATAACAACTTGCATTTTAGAGCTTAAATCGGTGTAAACAAGCTTAGTATTTTCAATTTGATAATGCCTTAAAGCTAAAGAAAAGGGGGTATCTTCTTTATCCTTATCCTCTTCTTTTTCGTCATCCTCTTTCAATGCAATATCATAATTGGCGAGGCCTTCCTCATTAACCATTACATTGATCTTTGCTTCTTTCAATAAAATTTCTTCGATATTCATGGGCTTATCTGCTCCATTAAACAATTCCATGACGGACATTTTTAAGCCAATGGTTTGCGCATGTACCAATGTATCCCCTTCAAAAGGTGCTGTATTGACAATGGTCAGCCCGTCAATTGTTACTGTTGCTTTGGGAAAGTTTTTCAATAAGCTCAAATTCACCTGATCAAACGACACCGTAGCTGTTAAGTTATCGTTGATTGTTTTGAGAACTAAATCTTGAATTTTCCCTTTGAATAAAAATGGAGCTGCAAGGAGTACTAGAAATAGTCCACCAACAATTCCACCAACCCATAACCAAATTTTCTTTTTCATAATCAATTTATTTTTTATACAAAATAACAAAAAAAAGAGTCAACTCAAATCATATGAGTTGACTCTTTCGCTATCTTGTAAAATTCTTATCTTATTGAATTTTAATTTCGAAAGGCATAATAGCTTGCGCTCCTTTAAGTGAACTAAAATAATTTAAACGTTCCATCATCTCAAAATTTTCTTGTCCAATTTTCTCTTTCAGCAATTCATCTTGGGTTTGCATGATTGAAGCACCTAGATAATTGCGTAATAAGTCATTGATTTTCAATTCATATTCTGGATAGTTTACCACTTTATATTCCTCGATTTCAACTTTTTTCGCTGCATAGGCAATGGCATCGTTTAATCCGCCTAATTCATCAACTAATCCCTTTTCTAAAGCATCTACACCCGTCCAAACACGTCCTTGTGCAATCTCATCTACTTTTTCAAACGTCATACCACGACCTGTAGCTACGCGATTGACAAATGTCTCATAGATAAACTCAATACTCTCCGTGATCTCCGATTTGAATGACTCATCTACTTTACGGAATGGACTATAAGAAGCTGCGTTTTGATGCGTTTTTACTTGCTCTGCGTTTACCCCGTATTTAGTTGCTAGGGTACTGAAGTTTGGCAACATACCAAACACCCCGATAGAACCTGTAATCGTTGCTGGATCGGCAAAAATATGATCCGCTCCACAAGAGATATAGTATCCTCCCGAAGCAGCCAAATCACCCATAGATACAATTACGGGTTTAACTTTTTTCGTCAATTCAATTTCTCTCCAAATTAACTCTGATGTTAAAGCACTTCCCCCAGGGCTATTTACGCGCAATACAATTGCTTTTATTTTATCGTTTTTACGCGCTTTTTTCAACGCTCTGTTGATTGATCCCTCACCAATATAGTTTACATTTCCTTCTCCACTTAAGATTTGTCCTTGGGCATAAATCACCGCAATTTGGTCTGTACTCGCCTTTCTCATTGGACTATCTGCTTTGATGTATTCTAAAACATCAATTTTATTGTAGTCTTTATCTTGTGCAAGATCCAACGCTTTTTTAATGCCCGCATGATACTCATCCTCATAGGCAACTTTGTCGATCAACTTCACAGCTAACGCGCGCTCTGGTGTTCTAGCGGCTAAGTTCGTTGCAATGTCATTTAGACTATCAACCTCAATATTTCTACTTTTTGAAATATCAGCAACCAACGTAGACCAAATTGAATTTAAGAATACAGTAATTTGCTCTCTATTGGCTTCACTCATTTGTTTTTCTAAATAAGGCTCTACGGCACTTTTGTATTTACCATGGCGAATAACCTCCATGTGCACGCCTGTTTGATCCTGTAGTCCTTTTAAATATAAAATTTCTGTTGATAATCCACGGAAATCCACGGCTCCTACTGGATTGACATAAACCGTATCTGCTACTGAACTCAAATAGTATTCGCCTTGTGATAAAGCGTTAGCATAGGATACAACAAATTTTCCACTTGATTTAAAATCTTGTAATTTCTCTCTGATTTCTCTGCGCTGAACAAACCCCAAAGAAGATACATTGTTCAAGATAGAAATTCCCTTGATGCGATCATCCCCTTTCGCTTGTTCGATTGCCATCAATACATCCGAAACTCCATCCTTACTTTCATCGTTAAAATTAAAGTCTTTATAGCTAAACTTTCCTCCATAGTCATACTGAACCGTTGATAAGTCCAACTCAAGTACAGAATTATTCTTTACGATGACTTTTTCACTACTTCCAGCTACTGTGATAATAGCCATAAAACCAATAAACAACAAGCCAAAGAAGATACATAATCCCAGTAATGTTGCTAATAAATTTCTTAAAAACTTCATAGTATTATATTTTTACTCAATTAGTAGAAGCTACTAAACAAATGTTACACCAAAGTGTATTTTTTCATTTAATATCTCTACAAAGTTAGCATTAATTAAAATTTCTTTTACTTACTTTTGTGACATGAATACGCAAAACATGCTAGTTTTATCTCTTGGCACCAATCAAGGGGACAAAAAAGCAAACCTTATAAAAGCTATAGACTTCATTCACAATGAAGTAGGAACTGTTATTACTGTTTCTCCTATTTATGAATTTCCTGCCTGGGGTTTTGAAAGTGAGCCTTTTTTTAATTGTGCTTTGGTTATTCACAGCCTTTTGGATGCACAACAGGTACTAGAGAAAACCTTAGCGATTGAAAAAAAACTAGGTCGAATCCGCAAACAACAAGTGGGATACGCTGCTCGAATAATTGATATTGATCTCCTTGTTTTCAACGATGAAGTGATTGATACTCCAAGCTTAACGATTCCACATCCTTTGATGCAAGAACGCCTTTTTGTACTGCAACCACTAAGTGATTTGCACTTGGATTGGATTCATCCGATCTTCAAAAAGACCTGCAAGCAACTACTGGAAGAATGCACCGATATAACAACCTTTAAACAGGTGGACCTCTTGGTGTCTAACTTGCACAACCACCCGTTGAAAAAATTAAATTTTGTGGCTATCGAAGGCAATATTGGAGCTGGAAAAACAACACTTACCCATCGCATTGCAGAAGATTTTAATGCAAAGAGTATTTTTGAGGGTTTTGCGGATAATCCTTTTTTGCCGAAATTCTATCAAGATGCTAGTCGATATGCTTTTCCGTTGGAAATGTCTTTCTTGGCTGATCGTTATTCTCAACTATCAGATGATTTAGCCCAATTCGATTTATTCAAGGAATTTATTATTGCCGATTACTACATTTTCAAATCGTTGATTTTCGCACAAATCACCTTGGAAGAAGATGAGTTTCGCCTGTACCAACAAGTCTTTGATATTATGTATAAAGAAACGCCTAAACCTGATTTATACGTTTTTTTATACCAAAACACCGATCGTTTGTTGGAAAACATCCAAAAAAGAGGTCGTTCCTATGAAAGTGATATTTCTGGTCAATACCTAGATAAAGTAACCCAAGGTTACTTTAATTTTATGAAGACTATCCCTTCTGAAAAAGTCTTATTGATTGATATCTCAGATTTAGACTTTGTGGCTAATCAAGGAGATTACATCCATATACTAGATCGAATAGCTGAAAAGCTTACGTCATAAAAAAGCTCCAATACCTAGATATTGGAGCTTTTTTGCTATTGCTATTTTCTTATTATCCTTTATTACTGCTGTTCCTTTTGCTGCATTTGTTGAAACAATTCCCAAATAACGATTCCCGCACTAACAGAAATATTCAGCGAATGCTTGGTACCTAGTTGGGGAATTTCAATCACACCATCACTTAGATCCACCACACCTTGTGAAACGCCTTTGACTTCATTTCCGAAAACTAAGGCATATTTGGTTTGATCTACTACTTGAAAATCGGTAAGCATAACGCTATTCTCCACCTGTTCGATGGCTTGAACGCAGATCCCCTCCTCTTTTAATTGCTTGACTACCTCCACTACATCTTTGGCATACTCCCAAGTAACGGTTTCTGTTGCACCTAGTGCTGTTTTGTGTATTTCTTTATTTGGCGGTGTAGCGGTTATGCCACATAAAAACACTTTTTCAATCAAAAAAGCATCGCAGGTTCTAAATACTGATCCAATATTATGTAAACTTCGAACGTCGTCTAATACAATGATAATAGGCGTTTTATCGGATGACTTAAACTCGTCAATACTCTTTCTTTCTAATTCGCTATTGGCTAATTTTCGCATAGGTAGTTACTATATTTCTGCAAAAATATTGATTAAACCAATACTAGTCCATTATTTGAGGGATGAAAATCAAAAACAGCACAAAAACTATTTTTTTATCTAAATTACAATCAATAAAACATTATTTTTAACTAATCTTTGATAGAGAATACTTGCCTACCCTAGGGGAGTTCAATAATTTTGTAGGCTAAAAATTGAATATGATCCGCGAATTAATCAAAAGACTAATAACCTCTGCCGTACTAATTTACACTGTTAGATGCCTGATTGGATTCTGCATAGGCTACTATCTTTTCATCCACTTCAAGGATCATGAAACGCTTTGGACCATTATTTCGATCATCCTAGTAATCTCCCCTGAAGGGCAAAATTCAAAGAAACTGTCTATTGAGCGATTCAAATCAAATTTAGTAGGATCTATAGTAGGACTTATTTGTTTGGAGATTCACACCCCCAACCTATATGTGATTCTCTTTGGGATCATTTTGACAATTTTGATTTGTTACTTTTTTAAGATTCTAAATATGGCCCGTGTAGCCCTAGTTTCTCTGGTCATTATTTTGGTACAACCCAGTACGGGGCTAACAGAAATGACTCCTTTATTTCGCTTTGTAGCAGTGACCATCGGCTGTTTAATAGGCTTATTAATTGTTATTTTCACTTCTATCCCCTTGCGTCAACTCAAGCGTTACTATCAGATTCCGTTGTCGTAAAAAAACTTTTGCTTTTAGCTATCTCGCCAATCTTACTGTATATTTGTAACTTCGTGTTATTCCCAAAAAAGAAAAGATATGGCTGCTAAAGAAAAAGCGACAAAAGAAACTCCATTAATGAAACAATATAACGAGATAAAAGCCAAGTATCCCGATGCTTGTTTGTTATTTCGCGTAGGAGATTTTTATGAGACTTTTGGAGAAGATGCCGTTCGAGCTGCTCAAATTTTAGGTATTACTTTAACCAAGCGTGGAGCAGGCACCTCTAGTGAAACAGCATTAGCAGGATTTCCGCATCATGCGGTCAATGTGTATTTACCCAAATTGGTCAAAGCAGGACTTCGCGTAGCGATCTGTGACCAATTGGAAGATCCTAAGATGACAAAAACGATTGTAAAACGAGGAGTGACAGAATTGGTTACCCCTGGCGTAGCGTTAAATGACGAAGTATTACAATCCAAATCCAACAACTTCTTAGCTGCTATTCACTTTACTAAAAAAACACTGGGTATTGCTTTTTTAGATGTATCTACGGGGGAGTTTTTCACCGCACAAGGAGATGAAGAATACATTGACAAGCTGTTGCAAAACTTCAACCCGAGTGAAATACTAGTACAAAAAAACAACAAACTCACCTTTCAGCAATATTTTGGCTCGGCCTACAACCTATTCTTTTTAGATGATTGGGTTTTCAAAGAAGACTTCGCATTTGAGTCCTTAACCAAACAGTTTCAAACCAACTCCCTCAAGGGCTTTGGCATTGAAGAATTAACAGAGGGGATCATCGCCTGTGGGGCCGTATTGCATTACCTTTCTGAAACACAGCACACGCGTATTAAACACATTTCAAACATACAACGCATTGCAGAAGATGCTTATGTTTGGATGGATCGTTTTACCATTCGCAATTTAGAACTATATCAAAGCAGTAATTTCAATGCGATTACGCTACTTGACGTAATTGACAAAACACTTTCTCCCATGGGGGGGCGACTACTCAAACGCTGGTTGGCTCTGCCATTAAAAAGGAAGAAAAACATTATTGAACGTCATGAAATTGTAGAGCTACTAACGCAAAAACAAGAAACGCTCGCTCATTTTCAAGGGCAAATAAAAAAAATATCCGATTTAGAACGCTTGACTTCTAAAATTGCAACAGGCAAAATAGCTCCTCGTGAACTTTTGTATTTAAAAGATTCCTTGGATGCTATTATCCCCATTAAAGAGCAAGCCCTAAAAAGCAAAAACGAATCGTTAAAAACGATTGGTGATCAATTACACGATTGTGGATTGTTGCGCGAGCGTATTGTACACACCATTCATTCCGAGGCTCCTGTGGCAATAAGCAAAGGCAATGCAATTGCCTTTGGAGTAAATGAAGAATTGGATGAATTGCGCAATATTTCATCTACAGGAAAAGGATACCTCGATGAAATGGAGCAAAGAGAAAGCCAAAATACGGGAATTCCCTCGCTTAAAATTGCATTTAACAATGTCTTTGGATACTACATTGAAGTGCGCAATACACACAAAGATAAAGTGCCTGAAAATTGGATTCGCAAGCAGACCTTGGTCAATGCGGAACGCTATATTACGGAAGAATTAAAAGCCTATGAAAACAAAATATTAGGCGCAGAGGAAAAGATTAGCCAGATCGAAAGTAGACTTTATGACGAATTTGTTCATTGGTGCGCCCAATATATTCAGCCAGTACAATTAAATGCACAACTCATTGCCCAATTAGACTGCTTGTCTTCTTTTGCTCAACTGGCCTTAGAAAACAACTATGTCCGTCCTGTTTTAGATGACAGCTATGATTTAGAAATAAAAGAAGGTCGTCACCCTGTGATTGAAAAGCAATTGCCTTTTGACAAGCCCTATATTACCAATGATGTATTTCTCAACAATACAAATCAACAAATCATTATGATTACAGGGCCAAATATGTCTGGAAAATCGGCCATACTACGACAGACGGCCTTGATTGTGTTACTAGCACAAATGGGATGTTTTGTCCCTGCCGCCGCTGTTCGAATGGGCGTTGTCGATAAAATATTTACGCGTGTAGGTGCTTCTGACAATATTTCAATGGGGGAATCCACCTTCATGGTAGAAATGAATGAAACGGCTTCTATTTTGAATAATATTTCAGATCGCAGTTTGGTTTTACTCGATGAAATTGGACGTGGAACAAGTACGTATGACGGAATTTCTATCGCTTGGGCGATTGCCGAATTTTTACATCAACACCCATCTAAGCCTAAAACACTTTTTGCCACACACTATCATGAACTGAATGATATGCAGGAATATTTTGACGGAATCAAAAACTACAATGTATCCGTTAAAGAGCTGAAAGACAATGTACTTTTTATTCGAAAATTAATTCCAGGTGGAAGTGCGCATAGTTTTGGAATACACGTGGCTAAAATGGCAGGAATGCCGCAACTTGTTATTAATCGCGCTCAAAAGATGTTGAAGCAATTGGAAAAAACACATCATAATACGGAGGATAAAACGGGATTACAACCTGTAGAACAAGACTTGCAATTGAGTATTTTTACGATTGATGATCCGTTATTAAGCAGTATTAAAGATGAATTAACAGCACTTGACATTAATACTTTAACACCGGTGGAAGCTTTGATGAAGCTACATGAATTGAAAAAAATGATGCCCTAATCATCGATTAAAGCTCAAAAATAAGATAAAATGCCTGTTCCAATAGGAACAGGTATTTTTTTTATAAAAAAAATCACACATTACTAACTGACTACCAAATGCTTGAAAAAAAAGATCAAAAATAATAGGTTGGCGTAGTTGTACAAGTAAAAAATTATCTTAGATTTGCACTCGCATTACAGAAATAATGCACGATCATACAACGCTTGCGAAAATAGCTCAGTTGGTAGAGCGCAACCTTGCCAAGGTTGAGGTCGCGGGTTCGAGCCCCGTTTTTCGCTCGAGAGTATTTATCAGCTCGAGTGGTGGAAGTGGTAGACACGCTGGACTTAAAATCCAGTGAACAGTAATGTTCGTGCGGGTTCAAGTCCCGCCTCGAGTACAAAAAAAAGGCTATCTCTTTGAGATAGCCTTTTTTCTTTTATTCCCATGTTATTTTATTCTTTCACAATAAACTGAATGCTTTTTTGCATTTCATTTCCTTTGAGGACGATGAAATAGGATCCTGCCGCCACTGTTGCAGGAATTTCAATTCCTTTCTCCCTTGATCCTTCAACAAATTCACCCGTTTGAATGACTTGCCCTTTTAGATCGTATACTATATAACTAACCGCTTGTTGTTGATTGTCATCTAAGCGAACAAACAATTGTTGACTTTTTTGTACTGGGTTTGGATATACACTCCAATTTGCTTCTGCTTTATTGTCGATGTAAATCGGGCAACTTACAATCTTATCTCCTGTATGCAAGGTTAATACTACGTGATACGTTGCGCCTGCCTCCAATACATCAGTTGAGCTTCCACCTGCAGAATACGCTTGTTTCTTCCCTACAGACACTCCGTTTTTAAACCATTCATAAGCCGTAAACACATATCCTCCATTGCTATTTTTATCATTATTTACCAAAAGTAGATTATTGTATTTCTGATAGACAAGCTGTTCTGTACCTATACGTTTCACAAGGTGAACCGTATAGGTTTCATGATCAGTTCCACGAGAAGAAGTTACGGTAATCTCTTGACTATACGAACCGTATTCTTTTACAGGTACTACGATGTATTTTGATGGGATAACACTCATTCCTTCGTCAACTTCAACCTCAATAATCACTTGATTTTGTTGCGTATCACATCCAATTTCAACAAAGACATCTTGTGCTGGTTTCCCGTAAGAAATACCATCTACAATTAAGTTTTCAATACCGACTGCTCGGCTTGTTACTTCAATAGTTCTATCAACTGCTATGGCAGCATTATAATTTGCATTCCCCTCTTGGTAAGCCGTTACAGTTACAAATCCTGGTTTCAAGAAACGCATTAGTCCACGTTCATCAACAGTAGCAACATCAAGTTCTGTTCCATTGTCAATACGATAAGAAACAGGTAATCCAGCAGTACTCTCAGCATCTAATTGAAGTGTTGGAGTATCCTCTAGCACTACTGTTGATACATTAGCAAAAACAATTGCTTGATCTGCTTTTGTAATTGTTAACCTTCCCTCTAAAGTCAAAGGCTGAAATTCTGTACCATAATCAACTGTTGCAGTGACTTGATACACCCCAACATTCATTTGATTGTTGTTAGTATACGTGACAACGGCTTCTGGGTTTGTCAATCCAACTACAGCTAAAGATTTTGGCTCGCCGTCATAAACATAGCTTTGAGAAGGTAAGGTTATGCCCGTAATTTGTCCTTGTTTAATTTCGAAATTCGCACCTACAAATGAGGCTATATAATAGTTTGGACGTGTCACTAAACTCCCCTGATGAATGGCATATATTCCGAGGTCTTCTCCTGCTTCACGTTCAAGGCTCCCCATCATTGCATTGACTTGAAAATCTCCTGGGCGCAATCCGTTTAAGCTGTACGTCAATACAGGATCTGTTTGTCCATACAATTTGCTTTGATTTTCATTCACTACAACACCTAAAGGGGCAGCTACAATCTTAAATCTTTCTTGATTAGCCATCGCAAAACTATAGTTTTGATGTGTTGTGGTCAAAGTCCCTGGCATATAGAGATACTCTCCAACATTTTCACCTACTGCCCTACCTAAGCGTCCACTTACTACAGATTCACGAGTATCATTATATTTAAACCCTGTTACTGTAAATTCAAACACAGGATCATCTTGTCCATATACTTTTTGTACGCCCCCTACCGCATATAGATGTAAAACTGCTGGAGTAATCGCAAATTGATCTCCTTCGTATATCATGCTATAACGGGGGTCTATAACGCTTACAGTTCCTTTATTAATAGCATAACGTCCCACATTTTCACCAGCAACTCTAGTCAATGTTCCCGTTATAATATCGGTTGCTACCTCCTGATCCTCCAGCCCAATCACTTGATACGTCAAGGTTGGATCTGTTTCTCCATATTCTTTTTGTATTGCATTGGCTTTGACGATTAACTCTTTGGCCTGAATAGTAAAGTCCGCGCTTTCGAAAGTAATCTCATAGTTTGGCTCTGCGATTAACGTTCCTTTTGTTATAGCATAAACCCCTAGCTCTTCACCTGCAACTCTACTTAACAAACCTGTCACAACGCTTCTCGTATCTGTATATTGAAGCCCTGTAACATCGTAAGTAAACACAGGATCTTCTTGACCGAATTGCTTGCTAAATCCACTATCCGCAGCTACCGTCAACATTGCTTTTGTGATGGTTAGCGTAAATGTTACATCTTCTGCAGGTAAAAAGGATTGATTCCCCCCTTGACTAGCAGTTACTGTGGTTGACCCCACTTGTTTAATAGTGAGTTTTCCATTTTGAAATTTTGCAATCGTTTCATCTGTTACTACATAAGTCAATGCTAAACCGCTATCTGATGTTCCATGAATGAAGGGTTCATCTCCATAAACTTTGGTTATATCCTCTGCCGTGATCACTTGCTCAGCTAATGGTGAAGTAGAAAAAGCTACAGGACCATACCAATCTCCACAAGGTAATGCATGCACATATACCTCATAGTCTGTATCTAACTCTAAATCAACAAATTCATAGGTTGACCCAACATTATTTATGGTCGTTCCTTCCCCTAGTTCAAATCCTGCAGGACCATATTCTAGCACAAATGTTGTTGCTTCAGACTCAATGTTTAGTCGTAGTTCCCCTCCTTCCACTTCTATTTCAGCCTCAAGAATTTCCTCACAAGAATCAGTATTTGAGATATCAAAATCATCTAATATAATAAAAAACTGCTCAAATATATCCTCAACATTCCCTATGATTTTTATTTTCACATAGAGCCCAACGTAATCTTCAAGATCAAAAGAAAAGTTTTGCCACCCCTCTTCTTCATTACCATTAATTGTTTCGATTATCGAGTAAGAAGCCCCAAAATCTGTTGATAAGTGAACCTCAACATTACCTAATTCTTCATAGGCTGGATCTTCAAAGCTATCCAACAATAAATAGTCGAAAGAAAGCCTATCTCCAGGGCGAATTGGTCCAACATTAATCGTAGCCACTTCTGATTTCAAATAACCGCCTAAGAAAGAAAAGTCATACAACGCGGTTATGATACTCCTTCCACGGTCTGCATCATATTCATCAAAATTCCACAGCGAATTATTTAAAGGTTTCCATGCTAATGGATAGCTATCATCAGTTTCAAAATCCTCATGCCAAGGCGATGGCGTAGTAAGAATTTCGTCAAAATTCAATGGACCTGCCCAAGCACTTTGATCCTCTTCTTCCTCTGAACAAATTCGACGTACATAAAACTGATAGACTGTATCGTTACTCAAGTTTTCAAACGTGTAGGAAGTCGTTGCAATAGACGAAACAATAGTTCCCTCATCGCTACCTTGTACAAAACCTAGGGGCCCGTACTCTATTTCAAACGCATTTCCACCACTCATCCAAGTAAATGTAAATCCATTGGCTGTAATATTCGTTTTATTTAATCCTCCTGGTTTCAAACATCCTGGAGGGCATGAACCAAGTTCTATTGTTTCAGAAACGACTTCTTCACAGGCTGTTACTGTTCCCGATTGGTCTTCTATACCGCCTACGGTAATAGTGTATTGCACTTCATTGTCACAAAATTCATAAAACGTATCATCAATCTCAATCTCCAAAGCATAGGGGTGATTTGTTCCATAATAATCTTCCTGGATTGTAAAATCTTCTCCTTCTTCATAAGGGCCACCGCGCAGCACAACAATTCCATCGGCATCTACTAACTTCCACGTTGTAACATCGCCATATTCAGGGAAGGTCAGGGTAATACCAATTTCACATCCTTCTCCACCTTCGGGAGGAGCTATACCGTCACCAATATCGAGAGTAAAGTCAAGGGCTTGACCATATGAGTCATCAACTTCCTCCCAATCAGGATCATACAAGCTAATAAAACACGGATCTGCAACTAGCAAGGCACCATATTCTGGCCACGTCCACGTTTTCGTAATTCTAATGCGTGTTTGTCCAAGCAAAGCTGTAGTTGGAATTGAAATACTGAGTGAAACATGTTGACCATCCACTCCATCAGATTCAATAAGTTCCCCAAGGTTATATACCTCCCCCTCATCATCTAATACGCCATTTTGATTCCAATCAATAAAGGCGACCAACTCATTTACCTCATCAAACGTATTCCCTTCTACTTCAAGGGTGTAGGATTGACCAGGAGCTACATAAGCAACATCGGCAATGCGATTAACTAATAGATCCTCATCATTGAGATTGACAATGGTTAAACCTGCAAATTGGACTTTGGTTATTTCTTCTACAGCTAAGCCATCCACATCACAATAAGGCGCGGGAAACTGGGCAAAAGAGACTTGTCCCAAAAGACAAGTAATAAACAAGAGAAACAAGCGAAGTCCTCCGGTTTTTCTTTGCTTTTTTTTGCACAAAGCAACAAGGTTAGTAGTGATATTCATATTTTCTTATTTAGTTCAAACGCTTATAAAATCCAATTTAAAAAAACACTTTGATTACAATTTTAACTCATACAATGAAAAATTAAATTATAAAAAAACAAAAGACATACCAATTTAGTATTTTAAACTCACCTCACCACCAATAAACTGTTAATTTTTTTAACTTATTTTCACTATAAATTACAGCTGTAAGAAAGCAAAGGTTATGCGCATTAATTTTTGGACATACCTTCTCGTATTGAAGTATAAGAATACACTACCCTTTCATTTTTTAATGTGACCTCATAAAAAATAAAGACCCAAAGCTTTCATTATCAACCCAAAACAAAGAACCTCTACTTTTATATTTAAAAAAGCTTGCAAAACAATATTTTCTATTCTATATTTGCACTCGCAATACGGAAGTAATGCACGATCTTACAAACATTCGCGAAAATAGCTCAGTTGGTAGAGCGCAACCTTGCCAAGGTTGAGGTCGCGGGTTCGAACCCCGTTTTTCGCTCAAGTAAATTTATTTACGCTCGAGTGGTGGAAGTGGTAGACACGCTGGACTTAAAATCCAGTGAACAGTAATGTTCGTGCGGGTTCAAGTCCCGCCTCGAGTACAAAAGTCCTAAGTTAACGCTTAGGATTTTTTTTTGCTCTATAGTGAAGAAAACAATTCGACCACCAAGAGATCTAACCGATATAAGCTTTGAATTTATTACATTTTTACTATGAGCGCAATCGTTATTAGCCAGAAAGAAAATGAAACGTATAAGTTCACTTTTGAACATCGTAGAGGGCGAACTCTACTTACAAGCCAAGAACACACAACAAAAGACGATGTCTATAAAACAATTGATTTTTTAAAAGAACATTTCGCTTCTGTTGAAAGTATACGATTCAAAACACCTAGTGGTAAATTTTATTTTAAAATCGTTATTGAAGGCAATACCTACGGCACAAGTCGTCGTTTCAATACAGAATTGCGCTTCGAAAATGGAATTGAAGAAGTCGTAACAAATTTTGTTTCCGCAGAAACACTCGACTTATCACTCGATATTTTTGGAGATTTTCCCGAAGACTAATGCGGATTCAAAAAAAAGAGTTTTTCAACATACTGACAATCAATAATTAAATAGGGAATTTGAAAAAAACATCTATTTTTTCGTTTTTTTTCTTGTCAACCCTTATTTTTATTCTATATTTGCACACGCAAAACAGTTCAACAACTGATGAGCAGAGGCTCGAGTGGTGGAAGTGGTAGACACGCTGGACTTAAAATCCAGTGAACAGTAATGTTCGTGCGGGTTCAAGTCCCGCCTCGAGTACAAAAGTCCTAAGTGAACACTTGGGACTTTTTTTTGTTTACAACTGATTGTAAACCGAACCGTAAACTAATCAACTCCTCTCTCAGTTAAATTTTCTATTTCAATCCATTCTCGCTTCTATTATTTTTATTTTTTTTCTGCAAAAACAAAAATAAATAGATATTTTATCCTTATTTACAGAATAATTGTGGATAAAAAATCTAATTCTTACTTTTGCCCTGTTGATTTCCAATCACAAAAACAACGAATGATATGCAAAAATTAATAAGTCCTTTTGTAGTTCCATACACAATGTCGATTCTATCGACTGATCTCGCTATGTCAATGATGGCGACAATGTATGTTCCATAAAAGGAAAGCTCTATTCATTTTTTGTTTTAAAAAACAGAAAAAGGAGGCTTTCGTAGGGCCTCCTTTTTTTTATATCGTTTTTCTAAGCAGCAAAAAAACGATATGCATGTGTGTGCTGCTAAAAATAATAAATTTTTTAGTCTAAATGAAAAGTATTAAACTTCGGCTACTTCTAGGTAGCTTGCTCTTGCTATGTAATATTGCATTGGCGCAGCAGGTAAAAGTAAGAGGAACAGTGAGAGAACACAATGGTGAGACACTACCTGGTGTATTGGTGACAATCAAAAACACCACTAAAGGGGTTCAAACAGATTTTAATGGTAACTACACCATTGAAGTTGCCCCAGACGAAACCCTACAATATGAATATGTAGGATTCAAGTCTCAAGCCATTTCAGTAGGTACAAAGCGCCTTATTGACATTACCCTACAGGAAGATGTTGTAAGCTTAGATGATATTGTAATTGTCGCTTATGGCGCTCAAAAACAAAAGGCGATTGTAGGTGCAATTAGTCAAGTCAAAAGCGATGTTTTGGAAAAACAAGTCGCTACTTCAGTTGTTACGGCATTGCAAGGAACGGTATCGGGCGTTAACATCGTCAATTCCAACTCTCAACCAGGTGAAAATCCGACTATACGCGTTCGCGGAATCGGTTCAATCAACGCTTCAGCAGACCCCTTAATTATTTTGGATGGTGCTCCCTATATGGGAAATATCAATGCGATCAGTGCAGATCAAATTGAAACAATCAACGTTTTAAAAGATGCTTCCTCTACCGCGCTATACGGTTCTCGTGGTGCCAATGGCGTGATCTTAATCAAAACCAAAATGGGCAAGCGAAATGCAGAACCCGAAGTCAATATCAACCTGAGTACTGGTGTTGCTTTTGATGCAGTAAAAACCCACAAAGTCCTCAATACGCAAGACTACACCAGCTATTTATGGGAAGGTAGAAAAAACAACTATCAGTACGTGATAGGACAAGATGAACTCACCGCACGTAAAAATGCTTCGGATGGTTTGGTGAGCTACTTTGGATACAATCCCTTTGGCACCAATCAACCCGTTGATTACGATGGAAACTGGACAGTAAAAGATCCTTTGTTATGGGAAACGGACTGGAAAAAAGAATTACAACGCAACCAAGCCTTTCGAAAGGAATATAATTTTAATATAACAGGAGGAAGTGATCGCACAACGTATTTCTTGGCGGCGAATTACCTCAACCAAGATGGCATGATTAAAACGGCGAATTTTGAGCGTACAACTGTGCGTCTAAATCTAGAAAGCCAACTAACCGATTGGTTACAATTGGGCGCTAATACCGCTTATTCCGCTTCCAACCAAAACTTTCCAACACAGAGTGGTACCAATTTATACAGTCCAATGAACTGGATCTACGCCATGCCTAGTGTATATCCAGTTTACAAAAGAGATGCTGCAGGACAAATCGCCTATGATGCACAGGGAAATAGCATCTATGACTATGGTAATGCCTCTAGTAAAGATAGCAATAGCATTCGCCCCATCATGAGTGGAGAAAACGCAGTGGGTATTCTCTACAACAACCGAACAGTAAACCGCAGAGGTTCATTAAATTGGAATGGTTTTGCAAAAATTGATCTAGCAGAAGGTCTTTATTTTAAAACGAATTTATCCTACGAAAAATACGACTACGACGTCAAAGAGTACAACAATTCGCAATATGGTCAAGCTTCAAGTGTAAAAGGTCGTGTACGCAAAATTAAAGACACTTCTGAAACGCTGAACTTCATCAATACGTTACACTATGATAAAACGTTTGGCAATCATCACTTGGCCGCAGATGGAATTATAGAAGCTTATCAATTTAAAAAGGATTTATTCAATGCATCTGCTACGGGATACTTACCAGGAAACTCCGAAATTGGTGGAGGTACTTCACTAGAAAACATCAATGGTTATACAGTAGAAGATCGATTAACGAGCTACTTAGGTCGACTGAGCTACGACTACAACAACAAATACTTTATAGAGGGCTCATTTAGACGAGATTCAAGCACGCGTTTTGACAAATCTGTACGCGCAGGAAACTTCTACGCCATAGGAGGGTCTTGGATTGCATCCTCAGAGTCTTTCTTAGCTGACAGTCCTTATATTGATTTACTCAAATTGAGGATTTCCTATGGAGAACTTGGAAATAACAACCTGAAAGACAAATATTTCCCCTATTTGCGTTTATTTGAAACAGGATATAATCAATTAGATAATCCAGGTGTACTCTTAGGTGATGTAACAGATCCTTTGCTTACTTGGGAAAAAACAGCTTCTTTTAACGCAGGTTTGGATTTCAGCTTGTTTAACAATCGCTTAGAAGGATCTATTGACTACTATAAAAAACGCTCCATCGATTTGCTTTTTGCTATACCTCAAGCGTCCTCTACAGGAAACCTTGAAGTATTATCTAACGCAGGTACAGTAGAAAATTACGGATTAGAAGTGAGCTTAACCACACATATTATTCGCAAACAAGATTGGAAGTGGGATGCCTCTTTGAATTTTTCTATTGATAAAAACAAAGTTACCGCTCTAACACAAGATAGCTTTATCAGCGGATTAAACCGCTGGGAAAAAGGTCGTTCATTATATGATTTTTACCTTAGAGAATGGGCAGGCGTCGATCCCAATGACGGCTATGGAATGTGGTATAAGGATGTTGTTGATGCCAATGGTCAGGTCACAGGACGAGAAACAACCAAAGACTATGACGAAGCGACTCGCTATTACAATCACTCCGCCTTGCCTAAATTAGTAGGGGGATTCAATACGAGTTTGACGTACAAGAACTTCGACTTTAGCGCTTTCTTTACCTTTAGTTTAGGTGGGTACATTTATGATAATGATTATGCTAGTTTACTTGGCGGTATTTCAAAAGGATACCAAAGTTCGCCCGATATCGCTGACCGTTGGCAAAAACCTGGCGATATCACAGACACGCCTATTATTCTGAATTCTTCGAATAATTTTGCCGCTACCTCAACGCGATTCTTATACAAGAATAATTATGCGAGACTAAAAGCATTAACCCTTGGTTATACCCTTCCAATTGAGCAATTGGGTAAGCTAAAATTAAAACAAGCCCGCGTGTATATTCAAGGAGAGAATTTACTAACCTTCCAATCACACAAGGGAATCGATCCGGAACAAGCAATCAATGGGGTTACCGATTATCGCGTACCACTATCCGCTACCCTCTCAGTCGGTTTAAACATCAATTTCTAAAAAAGTAAACACGTGAAAAAATTATACATAAAAAGCATCCTATTCTTAGTTATTCTAAGCTTTACTACTAGTTGCTCTTCTGACTTCCTAGATGACCCACAACCCAAAGACAGTATTTCTCCAGACGTCGTTTTTGGAAGTAAAGAAGGGGCAAATTCTTTTCTATCGGGGATCTTACGTCTACAGCGTACCTCCTTAATCAATGATGAAGCGTCGGGTTTGCACAGCATCTTATTTGCACGCAGCGTTAAAGGAGCCGATTTAATACAAAAACAGATTTGGTTTGGCGACGATTATGATTATCAGGTGTACTTGAGTACAGGTACACGTTCTATCTTCTCTTGGCGTTTGCCCTATAAAATCATCGATCAAGTAAACAACTTGATTCAAGGTGTTGAAGCGAGTACAAAAATCAGCGCAACAGACAAGGATGAATTGTTGGGACAAGCCTTAGCACTTCGTGGCTATTACTATTTTCAACTGGCGATAGAATTCGGAGAGGCCTATAGTGCAAATCAAAATAATACCTTCCCTCCTATTTACACAGAACCCTCTACACCCCCTAATCCCTTTACAACAAAGGAGGAGTTTTTTAATCGCATCGTAACAGATTTGGAGGAAGCGACCAAGCGCTTGGATGACAAGAGAAGTAACAAATCCTATATCAATAAAGCTGTTGCACAGGCCTTCTTGGCTCAAGTGTATCAATACATGGGGCAATGGGAACTAGCCAAGAAAAACGCATCCTTAGCCTATGGTGGTCAACCCGAAAGCGTTTTACACCCAGAAGAATACGCCTTAGGTTTTGATTCCATGAGCGCTAAAGAATGGTTATGGGCCTTGCCACAAAGTGCAGATCAAACCGTTTATTATCGCTCCCATCCCCATGCGATGATGGATCACGTAGCCGTAGCCTATCACGGTACATTTATCAACGATGATTTTGTCAAACAATTTAGTACTACTGATATTCGCAACCTCTTCTCCAACTTCTATGAAAAACCCACAGGCGATTGGCAAGAATACGTCACCTCAAAGTTTACCTTCACCTTTGAAGCCGATATTCCTATCATCCGATATCCTGAACTGATTTTGATTGAGGCAGAAGCGAACTATCACTTAGGCAATGAGGGTCAGGCAAAAAAACTACTCGATCTCTTACGTCAGAATCGCGATGCACAAGCAACGGCAACGACAAACACTGGAACAGCTCTTTTAGAAACCATCTTGCTAGAACGAAGAAAAGAACTCTATGGTGAATGTGGGGTAGAATGGTTTGATGCTAAGCGTTTACTAAGAGGTATAACACGCACTGGCAATCACCGAACAGCCCTTTCTTTACCCGCACAGGATAAGCGTTTTCAATTAGTCATTCCGCAAGAGGAACTCGATGCGCGCAAGTAATATATGTTTGGGTAACACTAAAATAACCTGAAAAAAAAATCCTACAGCAAAATGCTGTAGGATTTTTTCTTTATCTACTATTGTTCGCTTAACTCGCTGCTTCCAATCGTTGCATTAAATTTTTGTTCAATGCTTGTTCGGTATAAGCTAAATCTACGACCAATTCAGTCACATCTTCTTTACTTGGTAGTTCATACATCGCATCAGTTAAGATCGCCTCGCAAAGCGAGCGTAATCCCCTTGCACCTAATTTGTACTCCAGCGCTTTGTCTACAATATAATCCAATGCTTCATCTGTAATAGAGAAAGCGATCTTGTCCATATCGAACAACTTCTCATACTGTTTAATTAGCGCATTTTTAGGTTCTGTAAGAATAGCGCGTAGCGTTTCTCTATCCAGTGGATTCATGTACGTTAACACAGGCAAACGACCAATGATTTCAGGAATTAAACCGAAATCTTTTACGTCTTTCGGAATGATATACTGCATCAAGTTTGTGCGATCTACTTTATCTCCTTCTTTAATTGAGCTATATCCTACTGCTTGGAAATTCAAGCGCTTGGAAATAATGCGTTCAATGCCATCAAAAGCGCCACCAGCGATAAAGAGAATATTTTTGGTATTCACTTCAATAAACTTTTGATCTGGATGTTTACGTCCTCCTTTTGGTGGAACGTTAACAACACTTCCTTCTAAAAGTTTCAATAACGCTTGTTGTACCCCTTCTCCAGACACGTCACGTGTAATCGAAGGGTTATCGCTTTTACGGGCAATTTTATCAATTTCGTCAATAAAAATAATTCCGCGTTCTGCTTTTTCTACATCGTAATCCGCTGCTTGTAGTAACTTGGTCAAAATACCTTCAACATCTTCCCCCACATATCCTGCTTCTGTTAAAACGGTTGCATCAACAATAGCCAACGGCACATTCAACATTTTAGCAATGGTTTTAGCTACCAAAGTTTTACCTGTTCCCGTTTGTCCTACCATTAAGATATTGCTCTTTTCGATTTCAATATCTTCATCTTCACCATTCATTTCTTGTAACAAGCGCTTGTAGTGATTGTACACTGCAACAGCCATTACTTTTTTGGTTTGATCTTGACCGATAACATACTCATCTAAAAAAGCGCGGATCTCCATGGGCTTTTTCAATAGCAACTCATTGGATAAGCTTTCTAAGTGTTTTGCATCTTCTTCTTCCAGAACAATACCGTAGGCTTGATCCACACAACGATCACAGATGTGTGCATCAATCCCCGCTATAAGAATATTGGTTTCTGATTTTGGACGTCCACAAAAGGAACATCTCATCTCTTCTTTAGCCATAAATTATTCTCTAATTAGAACCTCATCAATCATACCATAGGCTTTTGCCTCCTCAGCGATCATCCAATAGTCTCTATCACTATCGTGATGTACTTTCTCCATGGTTTGACCTGAATGTTTGGCTATGATTTGATACAATTCGTCTTTTAATTTTAAAATTTCTCTTGCTGTAATCTCGATATCAGAGGCTTGTCCTTGTGCTCCACCTAATGGTTGGTGAATCATCACGCGTGAATGTGGCAAAGCAGAACGCTTTCCGTCAGCTCCCGCACAAAGTAAAACAGCCCCCATAGAAGCAGCCATACCTGTACAAATCGTAGCAACGTCAGGTTTGATGAATTGCATTGTATCGTAAATACCTAATCCAGCATATACACCACCACCTGGTGAGTTTACATAAATACTAATATCTTTTTCATTGTCTACACTTGATAAAAACAACAATTGTGCTTGAATAATGTTAGCAACATAATCGTCAATTGCCGTTCCTAAAAAGATGATGCGATCCATCATCAAACGAGAAAAAACATCCATTGAAGCGACATTCATTTGACGTTCTTCAATGATGTAAGGAGTCATACTACTTACGATTTTATCGTAATACATACTATTTATACCGTGATGCTTGGTCGCATATTTTTGAAATTCTTTTCCGTAGTCCATAAACTATTGCTTTTTATGATTAAAAAAATAAGCGTCTATTCATTCAAATAGACGCTCAAATATACTTATTTTTCAGGAAAGAATTATTCTCCGTACATTTCCTTAACGAAATCTTTGTAAGAAATTTCTTTCACTGTTGCTTTTACTTTATCTGTAAATAAAGCTAACATTTTTTCGTTCATTGCTTGTTCAGAAATACGTCTTACCTCATCTTGGTTTGACATTACTCTAGCAACAATATCTTCTACTGTCTTATCATCAGCATCTGCTTGACCGAATTGAGCCAATTGTTCTCTGATTAATTTTGAAGTATACGCTTTAATATCTTCGAAAGTAAGTTGTAATTCATATTGCGTCATTACTTTTCCTTCGATCAATTGGTAACGTAAACCTTTTTCAGATTTTTCGTACTCTTCTGCTGCTTGTTCTGCAGTCATTGGAGTTTCACCAGCTGTCATTAACCATTTTTTCAAGAATTCAGCAGGTAAGTCAAACGAAGTCGTTTCTAATAAGAATTCAAAAACGTCATTTAAATATTTTTGATCTGCTTGAGAAGCGAATTGTTTTTCAGCATCTTCTTTGATTTTTTCTTTCAATTGTTCTACTGAAGTAACAACGTCTTGACCGAATAATTTATCGAAAAGCTCTTGGTTTAATTCTGCTTTTTCAGACTCGTTGATTTCGTTGATTGTAAATACAACATCCACTTCTAATCCGTGAACTTTATCGTGATCGATTCCTAAAACATCCATTAATTTGTGATCATCTTCAAATAAACCTTTTGTATTTACTGTAACTTGATCACCAACTTTTTTGTTTAAGAATTTCTTTTGGTTTGTTTTTGTTCTGAAATCTGTAACAGCAATTGTTACGTCTTTGTTGATTCCTTCTTCTTCGTTTACGAAAGTACCTACTAATTCAGAAGTTTCTTCAACTGCTTCTTTAGAGATTAATTTTCCGTATTGTTTTTGGATATATTCCACTTGTTCATCTAACATCGCCTCATCAGCAACGATGTTAAATTTAGTAACGTTTGTTTTTCCTTCTAAGTCTAGAGAAAACTCTGGCGCTAAGCCTAATTCGAAATCAAATTTTAATACATCAGCATCCCAGTCAAAGTTCTCATTCATTACTGGAAGAGGATTTCCTAAAATATCTAATTTTTCATCTACAAGATAATTGTTTAATTTCTCTTGCAAAATTTTGTTTACTTCTTCGAACAACACTGATTTTCCGTATTGTTTAAGAATTAAACTCATAGGTACAGCACCTTTTCTAAATCCAGGAACATTGGCGTTCTTTTTGTAGTTAGATAACACAGTATCTACATTACCTTGGTAATCTTCTTTTGCAAGTTCAATAGTAACAATTGCATTAAGAGCATCTACGTTATTTCTTGTAATATTCATTTTTTGATGTATTTACATATAAAATTGGGTTGCAAAAATAAATTATTTTTACAACCCGTCCAACTTTTTAAGTGTTTGTCTTTCAACTATTAAATTTTTCACCTGTTTCTCGGTTCCCCTTTTAAGAGAATCCCATTTACGATGGATTGGCAAAAAGCGAGAATCAAGCTGAATAATAAGGCATACCAAAATCCGTTCACCTGAAATCCATCGACAAAATAGGCACTAAGCATAATGATGATGGCATTGATCACGAATAGGAATAACCCCATGGTAACGATTGTTGCAGGTAGTGTCATAAAAACCAGCACTGGTCGTAGAAACATATTCAACAATCCCATCACTACAGCCACCCACAACGCGGAGGTCCACCCCGTGATGTGAACGCCTGGCAACAACCAACAAAGGAAAACTACTAAGGCTGTTGTAACTAATAATCGAACGATAAAACTCATTTATTTTATTTTTTAATTTTGTAATACTAGCGTTGGTCCTGGGTAAACCGCAGGATTTACTAGTGGGATATTTGATTTATAGTGTCTGTTAATTACACGTAAGATTTCAGCTGCAATAAAGGCATATCCTCTTGGATTCAAATGCACGCCATCTAAGGAGAATAACACTGTATTTAAATTCCCCATTCCTTTAAAGTAATCTGCCGTATAAATTTGTCCGTCTTCTACTCTTAATCCACTTACAGCTTTGTGTAACAATTCATTCATATCCGCCACTGCTAATCCTTTTTCATCTGCTATCCCTCGGATAATCGAATTAAACGCAATCGTAGCTGTTTGAACTTTTTGTTGCTCTACTTGATTCAGCACATATTCATCGCCAATAGGAAACGTAATCCCTTTTATTAACATTGCATCCATTTTTGGATTACCTGTTGCAAAACTTGCGCCAATTTGTGCTCTACTTGTCAACAGCATTAAATCTTTTGCTGTTGCGTGTCTTGCTTGACCAAAGCTTTTAGCAATAAATCCGATTTCTTGTTCTGAGATATCGAATGGAAATTTACCAGTAGCGACTAAATACTTTATAGTAGCAGCTATTTGGGGTTCTAAATTTGTTAGCGTTTTATCTTGAATCAAGAGTGGATTTGCCTTCGTTTTATCCAATAACTGCAAGCGATCTCCTTCCCCGAACTGCCCTAAGATTTCTTTGAACATTCCAACCAAAAGATTGAGCTGACCAAAAACCTCATCTGGATTTTGACCTGGTTTCACCACAGCATCCGCTGTAATGGGATTATAAGGCACTGTTGTAAAGAACGGAATTGTCGTTACATCTGGAACTGTAGCCACTACTCCTTTTGCACCACCACTTGTCAAGGTATTGATAATACCTGTGTACGTCATCTTAAATACAGCCACATGAGTAATATCATTTCCACCATATTGTGTCAGGTCGGTTCCATTTGCTTGTTCATTTTGATCCAATCCTTCACCTCCGGAAGTCGCATAGGCTAATACATCATTTGCTCCAATCCAGTTGGTAAAGAACGTTGGTTGTAGGGTCATAACATCTGCCATAACAGTTGTTTCATCTGAGGTAGCCGTACGCACAAAGTACGGATTAGCTTTTCCAGCAGCTAAATTCCCTATACTTCCATAGCCCGGTGCTAGTAGATGAAACGTTTTTGCTCCAGGTACTCCTGCATTATGATAGGCTTTTTGGCTTCGTTTTGTTACGTCCATCGTTACAGCCCCTTTTTTATTTTCTGGGCTACTCGTCGACATATTCATGATCAATTTTGTATCGAATCCAGGGATTGGGTTTCCTGCCATCAACATACCTCCTACATCATTAGTATCATCATCTAAAGGGGGTTGTGTAAATTCACCTCCTCCAACAACTTTAAATTGTTGTGCTAAAATATAAGGAAAGGAATACGCTTGACCTGAACGGTAGAGTGTTCCATCCATATACCCCGCTGTCAATGAGTTACCAATAGCGACATAGGAAGAGAAATTAGCTTCCCCTGCATAATACGTCTCCGAGTTAATTTCATCTTTGATAGAAGGCTCACAAGCCGCAACTATAAAAGCAAAAAGAGGAGCGATATATAAATATTTTCTTTTCATCTTAAATCAATTTAATCATTAAAAACTATAAGTTACGCCAATTCCTCCACTTGTTACTGCAGATTTATAGGTTCCTCCAAATGAAACATTTTGTCCATCTTCTTGATAATAATCGTATGAATTATGGGTATCGCTAAAATGTAAGTAAGAGAATACGAGATCTACTCCAATACCGTTTTTAAACTTATACGTCAATCCACCAGTATAGGCACGCGAGTCGTTTCTTGGTGTTTCTGGTGCGAAATAACCTTCTTGAACCGGGCTCTCATCATAATACCAACCAGCTCTAAGCGTTAATTGATCGTTTAGGGCGTATTGTGCACCGATTCGATACGTACTTGAATCTTTATAATTCCTAGGGTTTACTGATGTCCCTAAGGCACTATCAACGAAGTCTATGACTAAGGCATCGTATACTTTCCAGAATGTTCTGTTATAATCGAACGCAACCACCCATTTATCCCATGAGTATGAAGCTCCAACCGTTAACTCTGCTGGTAAAGGCATTTCTGCTTTAATTTTACCATCTTGAAATAGAGCTCCTCCAAAAGCAGGTGCATTGGAAAACTTCGCTTTTCCACTATTTTCTTTCATGATAATTTCGGATCGGTAATTCATACCCAAACGCAAGTGATCATCTACATTTACGAGATACCCCGCAGTCCATCCCCAAGCTGTAACGTTTTTAGCATCAATTTCTACACTTGTTCTCTTTCCTTCTTCATTGGTCATGCTACGCGACACATTTCGGTCAAAGGTAACGCCACCATTAACAAAGATAGGTCCCCCACCGAAACTAAAATGCTTGCTTACTTTAACTGCGACAGTCGGTTGAAAGTAAAAAGCTTTTAGATCAATATTATTGACTAAATGTGACCCTTGCCAATCGCGATCCCAATCTACTGCACTTCCATAAGGCGTATAAACGGCTAGACCAACTGTTAACCAATCCGTTGCCTTATACGTTCCATAGAAATAAAAGGGAGTTCCAGGATTACGCGTATCATTCTCCCAACCATATGTTTCATTTTGAAACTTGGTATCAGCAACCAAATAGTTCATCCCAGCCGAGAAATTGAACTTATCATCCAAATAAACCGATGCTGCAGGATTGAAAAATAGCGATTCTGCACCACTACTAATAACAGCTACCCCAGCATGTCCCATCGCAAGCTGTCTGTTTCCTTGCATACTAACTCTATAACCTCCTGCATACGTTGATGCGGTAATTAAAGTTAGAAGGGATAATGACAATACCTTTTTTATCATAATTAACTATTATTTTATTTCTTATCTAGTAAATATAAAAATATATAATAATTTGACAAATTTTTAATACACACTTTAACAGTGAAAAAGAAAAATTAGAAACAATTCTACTGATTTTTAAAAAATTACAAATCAACTTCACTTTTTTTTTACCATTTATTCAACCACTCTTTTTATTTTATTTTTTTGTTTTATTTTTTTTGGTAAACTCCCTCACAGCGTGAATGACAAACAAAAACGCTGTCTTCCAAATGGGAGACAGCGCTTTGAACTATAAACTAAAAACGTAAGAATACTAAATTAATATTGCAAGTAGATCCATCCGGTATAGGTATCTCTCAAAATGTTTTGCATCACGTAAAAGTAGGTACCAACAGGAAGTAATTTAGTACCTGAATCAGATTGACCATACCATTCTTTTTCATACTTACCGGCTTTGTAAACCAATTTACCTAATCGATTGTATATTTTCAAACTTTCGACGCTGTAATTACTCAAATCTAAGAAGTCATTCAATCCATCACCATTAGGTGAAATTCCCTTGGGAATAAATACGTTCTGGTAGTTAATATCCCTACAAGTATCGCAAGCTTCAACTGGATCCTCATTGTCAGGAGCCTCTACAGTTACGACGTTGATAAACGTTTGTGTATGCTTTAGCGGAATCGTTAAGGTCACTTCATAGTTTACCGTATCCCCTACGTCTAATAGAGAAATCGTATCAATTAAATCACCCGTTCCAGAAGTTCCTTGTGAGCTTGACCAGCGCATTTCTTGTACACCTTCTGGCATTTGATCCACTACTTCTACATTAACAGCAGAACCAGGTCCTTTATTTTCCACTACTATCGTGTAAGTTGTTTCTTGTCCTGGGGTGTAATACTGCAGTCCATCATCTTTTGTGGCGTGCAAATCCGCTTGATACAGCAGTACAGCTATGGTAGGATCATTGCGTTCTGGCGTTGTAGGATCATCCGATAGTTGTTCCATTGTTCCACTTGATGTTTGCGCAACTAGAACCGCTTGATTGACTACTTTTTTTGCATTAAAATCTGCCTCTGTAATGGTATGATACGCCTTAACAGCTTGAGATTCGCCTGGTTTTAGTTCTGTAATATTCGATGGCACTAGTGTTCCTACATCCGCATTCTCATCCGTAAGCACTATATCTCTCACTATTGTTTCTCCAATATTTTTCACTGTGATTTCATATTCAATTTTATCGCCAATGCGATTATATTCGCGAACCACGACTTTTTTAGTAAACTCTAACTTCCCTAGTGCCACAATTGCTTCTGCGGTATTGTTGTCTGGATGAGGATCAATATTGTCGCCCTCTACTGTAGCGATATTGAGATACTCCCCATTTTCGTTGATTTTTACTTTGATTTCAATACGTACTTCTTCTTGAGGAGCAAGCGCACCAATAGTCCACTTTCCTGTTGTCGCGTCATAATTCCCTTTATCAGCACTATAACTTACAAACTCATACCCCGAAGGCAGTACATCTGTCATCGATACTTCAGGATCTGTAAAAATCTCATCTAAATTCTTAACTGTAATCACAAAAACAGCATAGCCATCTTCTTGTGATTTTACTGCTTTAGTAATAGAGAGATCCGTACACGGTTTGACGATTACATCCAATGGTAAAGAACGATTACTCCAACCACATTCTTTTTTTATCTTCACTGAATACAACCCGCTTTCCATAACATCCAGAAAATTATCCGTTGTTACCTCTATCGATTCTCCATTTAAAAACCATTCATATTCAATAGAATCTTCTTCTGACTCAAGTCTTACAGTACAATTTTCATTTTGTTTGACTTCTATAGGTGCTTGTGCTGCTTGTCCAAAAGAAGAGAAAAAAGCAGACATAGAGAATCCATCTCCTTGTTGCACTAGACTAACCGTTAAGGGTAGATCCGATCTCAACACAATATTCGCTGGATTTCCGATAGCGGTATGATTAAAAGTAATCATGTACAATCCGCTATCACCTAAAGGAACGCGCGTTCTTGTAGTCAGTGTTTCAATATTTTGATCATTGATAAACACGGGTTGTGTTGGGTGTTCAATAACCGCAAATCCCATATAAGGCAATCCACCATCATTGTAATTAACAAATTTTGTCGTTTGTATATTAATTGATCCCGCACATCCACCGATAGGCAATACGGTAGAGATATCCGTTTCACACTCTACTGCTGTTCCTGCGTAAACAATTACTTCATTATCTGAAACAATCAAGCTTGAGGAATTGGCATTCGTTCCGTCTCCATGGTAGAAAGAATAGTAATCTCCTGCATTGGCCAAAACTTGGGTAACAGGAGTTCCTGTTGCTACACCTTGAGCAGTAAAACTTCTAACTGTAACAGTTGTATTGTCTTTTGTCGCTACGATTAAACTTTGTTCTGAACCTAGGAATTGACTTCGTTGTGTATCATTGGGAATTGATCCTTCTCCTCGAACCACCAAATAGCGACTTCCTAACATGTGAACTGGTGCGACCTGATCAAAAGTTCCATCTTGTCCATTCACTCCTCCTGGCCCACATAATCCTGGTGTATCTCCCCAGTTCCCAACATTAACCACCACTGATTTATTTGCTTTCAAATAAGCACCTAAAGGCGCTTTAAACAATCTACTTTGTCCTTTATCTAAAGAAAATGTACTCACACCAGTCTCTTGTTGTACTTCAATCTCTGTTTCATCTTCGGTTGCCATCACGGAGTAAACGGGCGCATTCAAATAAAGCCCTTGGGTACTTTCTCTGTAGTATCCCAGGCGAAATTCTACACCTAATCCCTCTTCACCAAAACTAACAAGTGATGCATTTCCCTTTATATTTTCAACACCCAATGAATTCCATCCGACTGTAGCATCCGATGCAATATTGCGAAGATTAACTAAGACAGGTTCACTTGCCTCTACCAACAATCCTTGGTTATCATAGGTGGTATCTATTGCATTTCGGTTCAATGTATTTGCCTCTCCAACAAAACGATAAGAAACTGGATTATTAACCGTTACCGTTAAAGTAGTTAAATCCGTTCCATCACTTTTTTTCAAAACCACTTCGACAGGTTCTGTGGACAGCGTACCAATCACAATCTGATTTGCTGTACTCCAGTACTGCCATGGAGCTGGTGCAATATGATGGTTTTTGTAGTATTGCGCAAAAACAGCATTACTTAACAGCAATAAAATACCGAGTAGGAAAACATTTTTCTGTTTCATAATAGAGTTACTAAGGTTTGTTATCAAAAAAGAAGGAAATGCAACCGTTGCATTCCAAGTAAGCGTAAGGATCGACATCCTAAAATCCACTCAAATTAAGTTAAAATAAACTAAATAACAAGAAACGAAAAAAATCCTAATAAGTAAAAAAAATATTTTAAAAGTTATTTTAACAATTAAAACATACATTTTCACATAAAAACAATATTTTAATTTAAAAATCAAACAAATCAAAAGCGTCAATTAGGTTCGCTATCTATAGTTACCTACTTTTACTTAATCTAAATAAAAACAAATAACTTATAAATAATCTAAAAAAACAATATGCGTTTTCTTTTTGACCGTGTATAGACCAAGTATTGCTGATTTTTCTGTCTCAATCACGCGTAAAAAGAAACAATAAAGGGATAGCTCAACAAGAAGCTAGAGCAAAGTTAGCTTATCGCTTCGTTTCGCTCTAGTTGGTAAGCATAAAAAACAAAAGAGAAGCTTAGCTCTTGTTTGAAATAAGAAAAGAGCAAAGAGGAAAAGGAAATGATAAGTGATGTACAAAAAACACCTTCAAAACAGTCATCTACTTACTCGATTGAAGGTTTACTGTTGGTGATAAAACCTAAAAAAGAAGAGAGTACCCCAAAAGGATACTCTCTTTTTATATAACGGGTTAACCTATAGGTCTTATGCTATATACTTAGGACAAAAACCCTGATACGAGTTCAAAAAACATTTGTGGGTTTTCTGCATGTAACCAATGTCCTGCATTGGGAATCGTTTCGATCACCGCTTGTGGGAAGTGCTTTTTAATACTTACCTCATCTTTCTCTTGAATATACTTAGACGCTCCACCGCGAACAAAAAGCGTAGGTTTATCATATCGTGCATCTTCAGCTATGCCTTCTCCTACAACATGTTCATCTCGATTAAATACGTCCAAATTAAATCGGAAAGCCAACTGATCGGGTTCTTTCCAATATAAACTCTTCAATAAAAATTGTTTGGTACCAAAATCTTGAATACGCGCACTGATACATTCATCCACTTCTCTTCTCGAAGGTTTTTGAGAAAAATCAACTGCATTCAAGGCTTCTAAGATATCTTGATGATGAGGCGCATATGCACGAGGTGCAATATCTGCAACGATCAACTTTTCAACACGTGTAGGATACTTTGTTGCTAAATGCATAGCAACTTTACCTCCCATGGAATGTCCTAGTACAATAGCATCGCAGATATTATAATGCTCCATATAGCGAATAACATCTTCGACCATAACATCATACGACCAAGCATCCGAATGAAAACTACGTCCGTGATTTCTCAAATCCAACAAATGCATTTCATATCCTTTTTCAACCATTTGTTTACCAAAGGTATTCCAGTTATCAGACATACCAAAATACCCATGGAGTACAATCATGGGTATTCCTCCTTCTCCCTCTATTTTTGAATATAAAATTTCTGCCATTAACTCAATTTTTGAATATACATATTAACTACATTTTCCAACCCTAAATACAACGATTCGGCAATTAATGCATGTCCAATAGACACTTCTAGCAAATTAGGCATATTCGCCTTGAAAAAAGCGATATTGTCCAAACTTAGATCATGTCCTGCATTAATCCCTAAATCTAACTCCACGGCTAATTCAGCCGCGCGAATATAAGGATCAATTCCCTTCTCATTTCCAAGCCCGTATTGTGTTGCAAACTCTTCGGTATACAACTCAATGCGATCCGTACCTACAATTTTCGCTCCTTCAATCATCTCAAGTACAGGATCCACAAAAATAGACGTGCGAATTCCCTGTTGTTTACACTCTTGAATAACCTCTGTCAAGAAATCTTTGTGTTTCACCGTATCCCAACCAGCATTTGACGTTAAAGCATCTACGGCATCAGGTACTAATGTTACTTGTGTCGGTTTACACTCGTATACCAGTTTTAAAAAGTTATCCATCGGATTTCCCTCTATGTTGTATTCTGTATACACAACCTGCACTAAATCTCTTGCATCTTGGTAGCGAATATGGCGTTCATCTGGACGTGGGTGAATCGTTACTCCTGCCGCTCCAAATTTTTGAACATCTTCAGCCACTTTTAATAAATTAGGTACATTTCCCCCTCTTGAATTCCTTAAGGTAGCAATTTTATTGATATTTACAGATAGCTTTGTCATAATTAAGATATTAAAAAACAAAAATACAAAGTATAAGTAAGGCTTATTGGTTTATTTTTAATTATTTTGCAGTCACATTTCAATTGAAGCGATTTTGACAACCCTAACCACTTTACTAATCCACCTTCCAACCTTCACGCCTTCTAGTGCGGTAGCTGAGGGTATTGCCTTTTTAGATGCGCATGATTATTCGCATCTAGCCCTTGTCGATACAGACAACAAATGGATTGGCAATCTTCCATCTGCCCTACTTTATGAAATTGATGAAACGGAAACTTTGGCTTCGATCAGCTATCTAGTTGAGCCTTTTTTTGTATTCCTGACGGATGGTTTAGCTAAGATAGCCGATACCTTCATCCAGAACAAATGTGATATTTTGCCTGTCTTGGATGAGACAATGCAGCTAAAAGGAATGTTGCCAAAGTCTGCCTTAATGGACTATTTATTAGAGAGTAGCTTTTTGACTGAAGCAGGTACAACAGTAATTATTGAAACAAATACTGCAGCTTGTAGTTTTTCAAGCATCGCTCAAATTGTCGAAAGTAACAACAACAAATTACTTGGTATTCTTGTTTTAAGTACCCTTGACAACAAAACTCAACTGCTTTTGCGTTTGACACAAAAAAACATAGAGACAATTATTTACGACTTACGACGTTTTGATTTTACGATTATCTCGCAACACGACGAAGACTTACATCAAAACAAATTAATAGAGCACTCCAATTATCTAAACAAATTTTTAAACATATAGCATGAAATTTGCAATTTACGGGCAAACCAATAAAGCCATTGTACAACAAATCGTTCATCGTCTTTTAAACGTTTTCGAAACCTATGCGCCCACTATTATTTTTGAGCGCAACTTTTACGATCTCTTAAACGAAAAAAACATCCTACCAACGATGTACGAGACGTTCGATGACGCGAATGAATTACCGTTAGATGTCAACTTTTTCATCAGTATTGGTGGGGATGGTACGATGCTACGTGCTGCAAATTTTATCAGAGACAAAAATATTCCCATCGTAGGAATTAATGCGGGTAGATTGGGATTCTTGGCCAATATTCAAGAAGACACAATTGAGGAGCATTTGCCTCATCTGTTTAAACATACCTATAAACTATCGCGTAGAGCACTACTGACCATTGCCTGCGATCCTGTGTCAAATTCGAATTTCGACATCAATTTTGCCTTAAATGACATTACTGTATCGAGAAAGAATACAACATCGATGATCACAGTAGAAACCTATTTAGACAATGAATATTTAGCCACCTACTGGGCTGATGGTTTAATTATCTCTACTCCATCAGGATCTACGGGCTATTCTTTGAGTTGTGGGGGTCCTATTATCGAACCAGAAACGGGTTGTTTTGTACTAACACCTTTGGCCCCGCATAATCTCAATGTAAGACCTTTAGTAATTCGCGACAATTTAACGATCAAACTAAAAGTAAACGCTAGAGAAAGTCAATTTTTGCTATCGGTGGACAGTAGTACACAAGCTGTAAATAACGAAACAGAAGTAACTATTTCTAAAGCGCCTTTTACCATTAATTTAGTTGAATTTCCTCAACAGAGTTTTATTAAAACACTGCGAAATAAATTACTTTGGGGCGAAGACAAACGCAATTAAAAAAAACGACAGACATCCTTTTTTTTATTACATTTATTTTTTATTACTCATTTTTGTTTGAATTTGTTAGAACAAAAACTTTTTTTTCAAACAAAGAGAATTCATTATTATTATATTTGTGAATTATTTTAACAAAATGAAAAAGGCTTTACTTACATTTATCACACTGCTTAGCATGCCTTTAGCACACGCTCAGATCCATGAGGTGGGCTTTGGTTTAGGTGGCACAAACTATGTCGGAGACATTGGTTCTTCTCAGTTTATCAATCCTACAAATCTAGGCTATAACGTTTTTTACAGATGGAATAAAAGCCCACGGCATTCCTATCGCGTGAGTTTCAGTCAACAAAAGTTAACTGGTAACGATGCTGATGCTTCAAGCGAAAGCAGAAAAGCAAGAGGGTTGCGTTTTGATAATACCATACAGCAACTGAGTTTAGGTCTTGAATTTAATTTTTTTGAATTCGATTTACATCAGGAAAATTTTGCAATGACTCCCTATTTATATGCAGGAGTGTCTGGAATTCGCTATAATGACTTATACTTTAGAGGTTCAAGACTCACTAAAGGAGACAAGAAGTACACAGCAGCAATTCCCTTTGCTGCAGGAATGAAAATCAGAGTTAATCCTCAAATTAATATTAATGCAGAAGTTACTGCGACTTATAGTTTTACAAATAACCTTGATGGAAGCTACCCTTCCGAATCTAAATTGGAAAATTTTCGATTTGGAAAAAACGGAAATGATTGGTTTTTCTATTCTGGAATTACAATAAGTTATACTTTTGGACATAATCCTTGTTATTGCGCAGATTAAATGAAATTGAAAGAACAAATTAACATGAGCAATCTACCAAAGCATATTGCAATTATCATGGATGGCAATGGTAGGTGGGCCAAACAACGCGGTTTCCTTAGAACAATTGGACATGAAAATGGAGTCAAATCTCTGAGAACCACGCTAACTACATGCAGAGAATTAGGTATTGAACACTTGACACTCTATGCCTTTTCTACTGAAAATTGGAATAGACCCAAATATGAAGTAGACAAGCTAATGGAATTACTTGTGAAATCGCTCGCGAAAGAACTCCCTACTTTTATGGAAAACCAAATTGCTCTTAATGCAATTGGAAATCTAGAATTACTTCCAGAAAAAGTACGCCAAAAATTGGTAGCAACAATTGACAAAACGAAAGAAAACAAAAGGATGACTGTAACTTTAGCACTAAGTTATGGCTCCAGAGCAGAAATAATACACGCAATTAAGGAAATTTCTATTAAAGTTAAAAATAATATAATTTCAGAAGACAGTATTGACGAATCAATTATTAATGAGCATCTTTACACGCATAATATGCCTGATGTTGATTTGTTAATTCGCACCAGCGGGGAGCAGAGAATTAGTAATTTCTTACTCTGGCAGATCGCTTATGCTGAATTGTACTTTACGGAGGTATTATGGCCAGACTTCTCTGAAGACGAACTTTATCGATCGATTATATCGTATCAACAAAGGGAGAGAAGGTATGGAAAAACTAGTGAACAAATTAAATAAAAACGAAAATAATGTTTCAAAAAGGCATCTCACTTTTTGCCCTGTTTATTGCAGGTCTAATTTGTAGCAGTGCTCAAGCACAACAAGGGGACTATATTCCTACTCTAGAAACCCCTAAAACATACATTTTAGGAGATATAAAAGTTACCGGTAAAATCAATTACAACCCACAAACGGTTGTTACTTTTACAGGGTTAAGTAAAGGACAAAAAATTGCTGTTCCGGGAGAAGAGATTAGCGATGCTTTGAAAAAACTTTGGAAACTTGGTTTCTTTAAAGACATCAACATTTACGAAACATCGGTTGTTAATGATACGATTAATTTAGAATTGTCTTTGAACGAATTACCTCGTTTAAGCTCAGCTAAAGTAAAAGGGTATAAAAAAGCAAAATCAGAAACGGTAATCAAAGAAGCTAAATTGACAAAAGGAAAAATTGTCAACGAGAACTTGCTTTCTACAACCAAATACTACCTTTTAAACAAGTACAAAAAAGACGGATATTACAATACCAAAGTAACCCTAAACACAGTACCTACCGATTCAACAGGTCGTTATGTCGATTTAATCGTTGGGATTGACCGTGGTAAAAAGGTGCGTATTTCGGATATTACCTTTGACGGAAATCAGCAATTAACCAATAAACAATTGCGTAAAGCTTTAAAAGACACGAAAAAACGCAGTCCTTTTAATCCGTTGCGTATCTTCAAACCTTCTAAATTTATTCAAACAAAATATGAAGAAGATTTGGATCGTTTGGTGGATAAATACAAAGAAAAAGGATACCGCGATGCGCGTATTCTTACAGATACAACTGCATATGATCCTAAAACCAATCGCATTGCGATTAACATTGATGTAGAAGAAGGAAACAAATACTATATTGGTGATATCCGCTTTATCGGAAATACCGTCTATACCAATAGCCAACTGAATAACGTATTGGGAATTGGAAAAGGAGAAGTCTACAATGGCGTTTTATTAAATAAACGAATCAACGATCCTGCAGATCCAGATGGTTACAACTTAACTAACCAGTACCAAAATAATGGTTATCTCTTCTCTAACATTACCCCAGTAGAGGTAAAAACAGCGAATGATACGATTGATTTCGAAATCCGAATCACAGAAGGCCCTATTGCGCGTTTCAACAATATTACCGTACGCGGCAATGAATATACGCACGATCACGTTATTCACCGTACATTGCGTACTAGACCAGGTGAAATCTGGAGTAAAGCAATGGTAATGGAAACAATGCGTCGACTAGGACAATTAAATATTTTTGATGCTCAAGCTATTGTTCCAGATATCCAAAATGCGGATGCAGCTTCAGGAACAGTAGATGTAGAATGGTCAGTAGCTGAAAAGGGATCAAGTCAAGTTGAATTACAAGGAGGTTACGGTGGAGGAGGTTTCATCGGAACCTTAGGATTGTCATTTAACAACTTCTCTTTGCGCAATATTTTCAATAAAGAATCTTACAATCCTTTCCCTATGGGAGATGGCCAATCTTTAGCCTTGCGCTTACAAGGAAGCTCATACTTCCAAACCTACAGTATTAGTTTCTCTGAACCTTGGTTGGGTAAAAAGAAACCAGTTAACCTTTTCGGTACCATTGCCTATAGTAAACAAAACTTATACGATTACTACAGCAGAAGAACAGACCGCAGTAGAGGATTTGACATTACAACAATTAACCTAGGGGTTGCCAAGCAATTAAGCGTTCCTGATGATTATTTCGTTTTGTCACATACGTTGAGTTTCCAATACTATGATATGAAAAACTACAACACTGGACTTTTTACATTTGGTGATGGTTCTTCGAGAAACTTAGCATATGAAGTTGAATTAAGAAGAGATAACCGAGGAATGGATCCAAACTTCCCTACTTTCGGTTCTTTCTTTAGTATCAGTGGTAAATTTACTCCACCCTATTCCTTATTCAACAACGTTGATTATAAGAATCTTGCCAACCAGCAAGAATACAAATACAAATCAAGACCTGGACAAGTGGATCCCAATACTGGTTTAGTTATTCCAGAAGGAACTTACTTAAATGCATCAGGTCAACCTGTAAGTAATTGGCAAGATGCGACTGCTGATGCTAGTAAAGTGGATCAAAAAAGATTCAACTGGTTAGAATTTTACAAATTAAAGTTCAAAGGAGACTGGTATACCACAATTTATGATAAATTAGTATTTAGAACAGTTGGGGAATTTGGTTATATGGGTGCCTACAACAACAACCGTGGTGTTGTACCGTTTGAGCGTTTCTACGTTGGTGGAGATGGATTGGCAAACTTCTCTTTAGATGGACGTGAAGTGATCCAATTAAGAGGGTATAAAAACCAAGCTTTAACACCAATCAATCAAAACGGAGAACAAATTGGAGGTACGATATACAATAAATTCACCCTAGAATTACGTTATCCTATTACACTAAAACCAAGTGCATCTGTTTATGTATTGTCATTTGCAGAGGCTGGAGCAGCATTCGATTCATTCAAAGAATACAATCCATTCGATTTAAAACGATCTGCTGGATTAGGTGTTCGCGTGATTATGCCAATGTTTGGTCTCTTGGGTATTGACTTTGGATATGGGTTTGATGCACCTCCAGGATTACGTGAGAAAAACGGCTGGGAGGTTCACTTTATCCTTGGACAACAGTTTTAGTGATACACTTTGCTAAAATTTAACAACTTATGAGGTATCTTTTTATTTTTTTAATCAGTATTTTTGGTTATTCCTTTTCCTTTGCACAAGGAGGGTCTGCTCGAGTTGCCTATATTGATATGGAACTAATCTTGCGACATGTACCAGAATACACCGAAGCAAGTGCGCAACTATCGACTCGTGCTGAAGGTTGGAAGCAAGAAATTGACAAGAAAAAGGAAGATATAAAAAACCTCAAAACAGCTTTAGCCAATGAACGCGTTTTATTGACACGTGATTTGATTAATGAAAAAGAGGAAAGTATTAGCGAACTCGAAGACGATCTTTTAAAATATCAACAAAAATATTTTGGTACTGATGGCGAATATTTTTCGCAAAAAATTAGTTTAGCTAAACCGATTCAAGATCAGGTTTTTGCGATGGTTCAGGATATTGCTGAAGCGAGAAAATACGATTATGTATTAGACAAAAATGCAGAAACTACGATGTTGATAGCAGACAAACGTTATGATATTAGTAACTTAGTCATTCGTCGTATGACCTCAGCACGCAGAAAGCAAAACATGACTGCAGAACAAGTAGAAGCAGTTGAGCTAGAAGAAAAAGAAGAGGATGCGATTGCACTTAGACAAAGTAGACGGGAAGAACAGCAACGCAGACGCGAAGAGGCTGAACGTCAAATGCGCAAGGAACAAAAAGAGGAAAAGCAGCAAAAACAGCAAGACAAAGAGCAAAAAGAGCAGTCTACAAAAGAAGACATGCTAAAAAGCCAACAAGAACAGAAGCTGAAAGAACTGGAAGAAAAAAGAGAAGAAGCGGAACGCCTTAAACAAGAAAAAATCGAAGCTCAAAAACAATTACTTCAACAGAAACAAGAGGAGATTGAAAAAAGAAAGCAAGAAGATAAAGAAAAGCGAGAGCAACTTCAACGCGATAGAGAAGAACAAATCAAGCAGCAACAAGAAGAAGCTGAACGAGTAAAAGCAGAACGCGAAAGAAAACAACAAGAAGAAAAAGAACGCCGACGCTTAGAAGCTGAGCAGCAACAAAAAAACGACAAGAACGACGAACTTGAAAAGCTTATTGCTGAACGAAAAGCTGCAGAAGAAAAACGCAGAGAAGAAGTCGAACAAAAGAAAAAAGACGCTTTAGAACAACGTCGTAAACAAATAGAAGAAACGCAGCGCAAACAAGAAGAAATTAAAAAGCGTGTGCAAGAGGAACAAGAAGAAAAACGCAGAAAAATGCTTCAAGAACAAGAAGAAATGAAAAGACAAATTGAAGCCGCAAGAAACAAATAATTAAGTAACAAGTAAAATAATATAAAAAACGAATACAATGAAAAAAATGAAATCCTTATTGATTGCAGCAGTAATGTTTTTTGGCGTTAGCGCAACAACAGCAACAGCGCAAACTAAAGTTGCACACATTGATGTTCAAGCTTTAATTACAGTAATGCCTGCTATGAAATCAGCGGAGGCAGAACTGAAAGCATTAGGTGAAAAATATCAAAAAGAATACGAAACAATGGTAACTGAGTATCAAACTAAAGCTCAAAAATACCAAACAGAAGCTGCTACAGTAGGTGATGCAGTAAACGAAGAAAGACAAAAAGAAGTTGAAGGTCTTCTACAAAGAATTCAACAGTTCCAAACTACAGCTGGACAAGAATTACAAAAGAAAGAAGTTGATTTAACTCAACCTATTTTTGAAAAAGCAAGAACAGCTATTCAGAAAGTTGCACGTGCACAAGGTGTTCAATACGTATTAGACTCTTCAATGGGATCTGGTGTCTTATTAGCTGACGGTACAGATTTAGCTGCTGATGTTAAAAAAGAATTAGGTATAAATTAATTTTACGATTATACACTGAAAAGTCCGTTTTTATGACGGACTTTTTTATTTTTGTTCTACTTATGAAAAATACAAATCCAATAGGACTTTTTGATTCTGGTATAGGTGGAACCACAATATGGCAGGAAATAAACAAACGAATGCCAAATGAAAACACTGTTTTTTTAGCAGATCAAAAAAATGCACCTTATGGCACCCAAACCAAAGAAGCCATACTTGCGTTATCACATAAAAACGTCAAACACCTCGTTGATCAAGGGTGTAAAATTGTTGTTGTTGCTTGTAATACCGCAACAACAAATGCAATTGACGAACTACGAGCTTCCTTTAGCATTCCCATTATTGGAATAGAACCAGCAATCAAACCTGCTTCCCTTCTAACCAAAACCTCAACAATAGGCGTTTTAGCTACCAAAGGAACTATTACAAGCGATTTATTTACCGCCAAGCTCAAACTATATCCTAACGTAAAAATAATTGAGCAAATAGGCTATAATTTAGTTACACTCATCGAATCGGGAAAATTAGAGTCTCAAGAAATCAAAGATCTCTTGAAACGGTACTTAATCCCCATGGTTGAACAAGGAATGGACACCCTCGTACTTGGATGTACCCATTACCCCTATTTAAAACCAATCATCAAATCCATTATTCCCGATGATATCCTAATCATTGATTCTGGTGAAGCCGTTGCCAAACACACGCAAAAAATATTGGAGCAAAACAATTTACTCAACGACAGTATAACTCCTGGCACCTGTATTTTTTATAGCAATGTGGATACTACTGTTTTAAAAACGTTTATTCCCTCCCATCATCTCGTTCGAGAAATTCAATTCTAACAATAAAAAAAAAGCATAGTGATTTCTCTATGCTTTTTTTTATTGGAAATAGGTAAGTGGTAAGTGGCGAATGGTAAGTGGTGAGATGTATGCTCATTCATCACTCATTCCATCACTCATTCCTGTACGTCCCTGACATAGGTTGACCATAAAAATTCAATTTTCCTATGAAAGTCAACGTTCAACAAATTAAAAAAAAT